>NZ_CAJMXG010000469.1:0-1451 GCF_905219725.1 Oscillibacter sp. CU971 | reverse complement strand
GAGCTGGGACCTTTACGGATATGCAGATCGGTAGCAGTGATACGGACCTTATATGGGACAGCGCTCACCGGGGCAGTATTCGCAGCGTCAGACGGAGAAACGCCCAGTCTGGCGTTCACTTTCGCCGCAATCTCAGGCAGACGCTCATAGATGTAATCGCCAGGGCAGGCTTTCGCTGCAAACCAGCGATGTACTGTCATATTCTGTTTGGAGGGCTGACCAACCAGCGTTTTATCTCCCTTCCACAGCAGAGCCTTAATGCCATTCCGGCGGCAGATATCGGCGCAGAGTTCGATCAGAGCGGCCATGGCTTTGTCCGTAATGGCATAGGGATGCTTGGTATCGCTGGCTACCTCAATGGTCACGGCCTGGTAGTCGTTGGACGAACCGGAAATGCCGTTGACCTTCATCGTACCGCCAGTACACCAGCTCCGGTCCTTCTCCTCTACGCACAGACCGATGTCGCCATCCTTGCCCACCACATAGTTACAAGAGGCTTTCTTACTGGTGGGCTGGAACACCTCACATCCACGCTTCGCCGTTACCTGACCGACAAAACAGTGGATGGTGATGGTGTCGATAGCATGGTTTCGGTTGACCGTCTTATTAGGGGAAATCATCGTAACGGTCGTAAGGGGGCTGTTCGTAAAGCCCATAGCAGCACTTCCTTTCTGCGCATACTTGTCGAAATACTTTTGCCCATATCCGGCCCGTTGCTTTTTTCGAGCTTCACTCTGGTCGGCAGGGCGCTCAAACTGGAGCAAGAAGGCATCGGATGCCTCCTGCACCGTAGCAGTAGTTTTCAGCAGAGCCAGCAGGGATTTGTAGCCCGTGGTAAGCTCCTGCATCAAAAAACCGAGCTGCATCTCCAAATCCCCAATAGATTTACCCAAGTTCTTAGCGTAGGACAGAAGTGCCGCCTTACGGGTGGAATACGTCCACTGACACAGACCGTAACCGGCCTTGTCCCCGGCAAAATTGGTATAGGTGCCGCGGTCCACCACCTCGGTATACTCAGCATCCGCCATACCGAGGTGACCCTCGTAGCTGTTCTGGAGATTGTTCGGGCGGAGCCCACTCTCAGCGTACATGTTGCCCATAACACCGGCTGTGCCGGCATCGCTCATCCCCTGGGCTTTCAGGTAGTCCCATATCTGCTTCTCAGACATACTCTTCACCCTCTCGTATTAAACTTTTTCCTGTTTGCGGCATTGATGGCTCGATGCTGCGCACGCAATTCAGCCGGGGAAACCTTCTCCGGCTTCTGACTCTTGACATTGCAGACATTGATGAGGGTCAAAAGGCGGTTCAAATGCCACTTCTGACACTCAAACGGGATGTTATAGCAAGTCATCCAGTAGTAAATGATTTCCGCTGTAATCGTTTCCTGCTGGCCGCCGCGTTTCCTTATATTGTGGAAAGTGGTGGCAGTCATGGAATCGTTAATATCG
>NZ_CAJMXG010000468.1:0-1457 GCF_905219725.1 Oscillibacter sp. CU971 | reverse complement strand
CTTTCGTAGAAAAGTCCCCACACTTCACGCATTGTAGAAGTGATTTCATTGTAAAGTTTATCCATTTTTGCATCCTTCATTTTCGTAACCCCCGTTTGTTTTTGTGTGGCTTTCTTAACTGTCTATATTATACTACCGTAACAAGAAAAAGTCAACGGGTGAAGGGGTAAAATGATCCACAAATATACTACCGTGATTTTGTGCAATATGTATACTACCGTAACACAAGCGGAAGCAAAAGGAAAACCCCGGCCAGCGTGGCCGGGGCGGCGGCGGTTAAGCAATCAGGAAACAGCAGGTGGAAATATCAGTTTCACAGGCGGAAATATTGGAGCGGTGGACGGTGTAGCCCAGCTTTTCAACCTGCTTTTTGCGGCGGGGGAAATCGCAGGCGCAGCACTCGCAGAGAATGAAGCCGTTAGTTTTGGCCGCATCCAGCTTTTCCAGGACGGCGGGCAAGTCTCGGTATTTTGCGTTCACAAAGCCGTACCTGCTGAACGTGTAAGAAATGTTCTTCTGGAAGATAATGTGGGCGCTGTAGTCCCCAACATAGATCCCGCACCAGCTGGGGTGAACGGTGATCATTTCGCCGCGATCGTTGTACCGGATCGTCCAGCCGTCCAGATCGGCGCTTCCGTTAGTTTCGGCGGCGTGGATGGCGGCCAGGATGGCGGGCATATCGTAACCGTGATTGGTAAGAGTACGGATAGAAGTAAGATTCAACATAAGGAAGACCCCCTATAAAATATTTTGGATTGCTTGCCGTGTCGGCTCCCTTTGCGTGTTGGCCCGTAAGGTTGGCCCCCGCCGTATTCTTAACGCCCCGGCAGGTGGGCGGCTGTGCTTCCCTTAACTGTCTATATTATACTACCGTAACACGAAAACGTCAAGGGAAATACCGCTGAAAGATGCACAAATATACTACCGTATTTTTGTGCAATATTTATACTACCGTAAACGTGCGAAGTGTGCTATAATGCGGGACAGTGGAAAGGGGGGCCTTTTTATGGCTGATGAAAAGAAATACCCTACGCCCAGGGGGGCGGCGGCTACAGCCGCAAAGAAGAAATACCGTGATAAGGCGTATGACAGAATGGAACTGGCCTTGCCTAAAGGCATGAAAGCCCGTATGCGGGAAGCGATCGAGCGGGCCGGGTATACGTCCTTTAACGCCTATGTGGCGGATGCAGTCCGGGAAAAGTATGCGCGGGATATGGGGGAGGAAATGGAACTGGAACAGGGGGAAGCGTGAAAGAAGAACCACCAGCGGGCGGCGGCCTGCTGGTGGTTCTTCTTCTGTACTAACTATATACAACCTATGGGATGATTTCGTCCATGATTTCCAGAAATTCTTCCCGTTTTGTTTTCTTTTTCCGGCTCCTGTATTCCATATCGCTAAAACTTTCCTGTTTCATACCCCGCGCCCCCTTTTCCTTATTTTATCATTTTATCACATC
>NZ_CAJMXG010000467.1:0-1466 GCF_905219725.1 Oscillibacter sp. CU971 | reverse complement strand
GGCGGCGTACCAGCGGAACTGGCTCAGCGGTATCTTCATGGCCTCCGCAAACTGCGGCGCGTAACTGGTGAGCAGGTGTTTCCAGTTAGCGGCGTTGTCGTATCCCAGGCGTGCGGCGTCCTCCCGGCGCAGGGAGATAATAGGGAGCCACACATTGCCGGGGTGGCTGGCCACGGCCTCTGCCACCTGGGAGAGTACGAGTGGATTGTCCGCCCCGGTGAACAGANCATGAGCGCCGGAGCGTTCNGCCCGAGGACGTNTGGCGNTGTAGTCCACATAGTTCTCACGTTTGGCAAGGGAGTCCGCGTTGTCCTCGATAGCTCTGGTGATGAACTCCGAGGCGTTCCCGCGTGTGGGGGCTGTGAGATAGTCCTCGTACTCAAACAGCCCCCGGCAGAGGGGGAAGTCACGCAGCAGCTGACTGACCTTTTCCTTTTGCCTTTCAGTAGCGGGCAGAGCGGCTTTGCCGGGGTCCAACCGGTCCACGCCTTCACGGGTGGCGACGTAGCGGACGTAGTTCTCCCGGTGGGCGGCGGAGCGGTGCTGATTTGGTTTGAGGTAAGGACATTTGAAAATGAGCCGCGGCACAAAACGTCACCGCCTTGCGGTCAGCACATGGAGGGGCCGGTCTGTTCCGGCTTCCACTCCGGGTCCAGTGGGTAATCCTGTTCGGCTGTGCTATCGTTCTGGATCATCCAGAGCGCGTGTTCAAATTCGTCGCTGCAGTCAACGTTCTGGTCCGAAGCCCACTGATCCCGGACAACCGAGAGCGGGTCCTCGAACCGCAGAAGGTATTCCAGGTATTCCACCGGATAACTGATTGAGCTTTCCGTGAGCTGGTCGCAGCAGAACCGGGCGGCGGCGATCTCGTTCGCTCGTTCAAAAATTTCCGCAGGAGGACGCCGCAGCATTTCGGCGGAGTATTCGCTCCATCGATCCTTGAGCTTTTGGCCCAGCGCTTCACGCACTTCGTCTGCCGTCATTTATGCATCACCTCATTTCAGATATGTCAGGCCATGGAGGGGCCGGGTTTTTGCTGCTCACATTCTTCCTGACGGTTAGAGCTACGGAAGATTTGATCAAACTCAGCGCCGAGGTCGATGGTCTGTTCAGACGTCCAGTGACGAGACAGAAACTCCAGCGGCTTTTCCTGCTTCAGAAGCGGCTCCAGTTCTTTCACGCTGTAGTCATGGAGTTTCCCCGCCAGTTGATTGTAGCAGAATTCCATAGCGGCAATTTCGTTGGCTTTACCGTAGACCGCATATCCACGGAGGTCCCACATGCTGCGGGCGTAATCATCCATCTCCTGGTTGATTTTTTTGAACAGCTCCTCGTGTGCTTTTGTCCAGGCCATCTCACGCACCGCCCCTCTGGTAGTCCACCGCGTCCTTGAGGGTGACGCTGCCGTTGGTGGACTTGACCTCCCGGACGCAGCGACCCCGGAGGCGGTCCAGGTCCTCCTGGGG
>NZ_CAJMXG010000466.1:0-1467 GCF_905219725.1 Oscillibacter sp. CU971 | reverse complement strand
GGCGGCGTACCAGCGGAACTGGCTCAGCGGTATCTTCATGGCCTCCGCAAACTGCGGCGCGTAACTGGTGAGCAGGTCTTTCCAGTTGGCGGCGTTGTCGTAGCCCAGGCGGGCGGCGTCCTCCCGGCGCAGTGAGATAATGGGGAGCCACACATTGCCGGGGTGGCTGGCCACCGCCTCCGCCACCTGGGAGAGCACGAGGGGATCATCCGCCCCGGTGAACAGGCCGTGAGCGCCGGAGCGTTCTGCCCGAGGACGTTTGGCGATGTAGTCTACATAGTTCTCTCGTTTGGCAAGGGAGTCCGCGTTGTCCTCGATAGCTCTGGTGATGAACTCTGAGGCGTTCCCGCGTGTGGGGGCGGCGAGGTAGTCCTCGTACTCGAACAGTCCCCGGCAGAGGGGAAAGTCACGCAGCAGCTGACTGACCATTTCCTTCTGTCTTTCGGTGGCGGGCAGGACGGCCTTACCGGGGTCCAGCCGGTCCACGCCTTCGCGGGTGGCGACGTAGCGGACGTAGTTCTCCCGGTGGGCGGCAGATCGGTGCTGCTCCGGTTTGAGGTAAGGACATTTGAAAATGAGCCGTGGCACGAAGCGTCACCGCCTTGTGGTCAGCACAGGGAGGGGCCGGTCTGCTCCGGCTTCCACTCCGGGTCCAGCGGGTAGTCCTGTTCAGCTGTGCTGTCGTTCTGGATCATCCAGAGCGCGTGTTCAAACTCGTCACTATAGTCAACGTTCTGCGCCGAGATCCACTGGGCTTGGACAACCGAGAGCGGGTCCTCGAACCGCAGAAGGTATTCCAGGTACTCTGCCGGATAACTGGTCAGATTTTCAGTGAGCTCATCATAGCAGAACCGGGCGGCGGCAATTTCGGCAGCGCGTTCAAAAATTTCTGTGGATGGGCGCTGCAGCATCTCGGCGGAGTATTCACTCCATCGATCCCGGAGCTTCTGGCGCAGCGCTTCGCGCACTTCGTCTTCCGTCATCTATGTGTCACCTCGTTTCAAATTATGTCAGGTCATGGAAANNCCGGATTCCGGTTCACCGTTTTCCTCCTGGCGTTTCGGGTTGCGGAAGACGCGATCAAACTCATCATCGCGATCAAGCCTCTGTTCAGTCATCCAATGGTGAGCGAGGAACTCCAGAGGTTTCTCCTGCTCCAGAAGCGGCTCCAGATCTACTGCCCGGCTGTCATGGAGATATTCCATCAGCTGATTGTGGCAGAAACCCATAGCGGCGATTTCCTCAGCCTGGTTATAAACTTCAATGCTGGTTCGGGAGAGCATCCGTGTCTGGTAGTCTTCCATCTCTCGGTTTACTTTTTGCAGCAGGTCGTCATGGACTTCGGACCAGGCCATCTCACACACCGCCTTTCTGGTAGTCCACAGCGTCTTTGAGGGTGACGCTGCCGTTGGTGGACTTGACCTCCCGGACGCAGCGGCCCCGGAGGCGGTCCAGGTCCTCCTGGGG
>NZ_CAJMXG010000465.1:0-1469 GCF_905219725.1 Oscillibacter sp. CU971 | reverse complement strand
GTTTTCAGTCGTTGCCAATATTCTCATTAAGTATCCAGACTTGGACCAAAAATATATTGATTACGCAGCAGTTGATGACTATAAATTTGCAAGAAGATTGGTGGAATATCAGGACCGATTGAATTTATTTCATTATGATTTAAGTGCTTTCCATGATATAGAAATGGCATACAGAAATGTAAAAGCAAAATATAGTTGGACAGGAAAACAAGACTATGAATGGGCTAAGAACGACGAAATAAAGGAACCTAATTTATTTAATCTTGCTAAAGCAGTTGGTCTTGAACACCTTTATGCCTATGTGGATGAAGCTCATAAATATAATCACCCTTGTATGCGATACTTATTAAATGATAGGGGCAGTAAACCAACAGAGGACGATTTGCAGAGTTATCTATTTTCTCCATCTGGTATTGAACTGCCAGTTCAGTTAACTGCTATCAGTCTACAAACAATCAATTGTGCAGTTATTGCGGGATATGCTCAACTTTCTTCAGCGAATGGAGAACAATTGGGTTGTTATCTACTCCAAAACAAGGATTTTCCTGCAACAATTATAGAATTGGTGAAAGAAAGAATTTTGAAACAGGAGGGGCAGACAGATGCCGATTAAATACGTCCCCTTTATCCCAGAACCCATCGAAGGCCAAGCCGTCCTCGGCAATTTCAACCGCATTTTGAAATACAAAGGCGTGGACAGCACCTCTATGGTTCTCCAGCGGGGAATGCCCCTATATGAGATGGAAAAACAGGAAACCGTGGGTGAGAACGCCGACGGCAACATGGTCATTCGCGGCGAGTGCGTCTCCGCCTGCGCCTATCTGAAAGAGCACGGTATCCAGGTTGATCTGATCTACATTGACCCGCCCTTTGCCAGCGGGGCGGACTACGCAAAAAAGGTCTACATCCGCCGCAATCCCAAGGTGGCGGAGGCCATTGCTCAGGCGGAGCAGGAACTGGACATCGACGAACTGAAAGCCTTTGAAGAAAAGATGTATGGTGATGTGTGGGACAAGGAAAAATATCTCAGTTGGATGTATGAAAATCTTATGGCAATCAAATCTGTTATGAGCGAAACTGCGTCTATCTTTGTCCATTTAGACTATCATGTATCTCACTATGTTAAAATCCTTCTTGATGAAGTTTTTGGCGAGTCAAATTTTAGAAATGAGATTATTTGGAAAAGGAAAGCGGCAACCTCCTATGCTGGAAACCAACTCGGAATATCAACAGACACAATTTTTTGGTACTCTGTATCCGATGATTATACATATATTCATCAGTACTCAAGAGAGGATGAAAACACAAGAAAATATATAGAAGAGCGATATAAATTTTACACCCCAGAAGGACGCAGATACAAAGTAGATAATTTGGGAAATCCAGATTATCGACCTAATCTTATCTATGAATACAAAGGATGTAAGCCACCTGCGAATGGCTGGGCAGTGTCTCTTGAACGCATGCAA
>NZ_CAJMXG010000464.1:0-1479 GCF_905219725.1 Oscillibacter sp. CU971 | reverse complement strand
CAATATGGTCCTTTATTGGACGTTTCCTTTACCTTTGTCTGTTTGCCTGGCTTTTACCGGCTTTAATCAGTGCTTCCCTTGGCTTTGCGCTGCATAATACTCCTTTCCGGGCGGGACCAGTCCTACCGTGATAAGTTATCTTTATTATATTACATAACGGCAAACAGGTCAATTTTTAGGCTTTTGTAGGTTTTCTTTCTGTTTGCGCTCCTTTACTCGCTTTCTTGTCATTTTGGAGTTATAAGCACCCCGGCAGCGGGGAGAACAGTATTCGGAACGCCAATCGTCCGTAATGAAAAACTTCCGGCAGTGCTTGCATTGCCTTACGGCCTTGCCTTCCCCCGTGGAGGCAAGGGCATAGGCAAGATTGACGCACGCCGTCAAATCGTACACCTGGGCGGTCAGCCTGGGTGTTTTTTCATGCCCATAGCTCACCAGACAGTCCGCCCGGCGGACGGCAAACNGTCCGCCGTTTACGCCCTNTATGAATTGGAGATAGAAGTCCAGCAGGACCAGCGCCAGTGTACAGGCGGGGACGGCCCCGGAGGTCTGGTAGGCCCGTNTCNCCGCCTCATAGCGGAGCAGGTAGGAGGAGTCATTTTCCTCGTCCTGGCGAAGCTCCAGCATTTGCCGCTCGTACCGGGCGGGGTAATACGTCATCACGACGGACTGCGGCTCCCAGGCCGGGAGGCCGTACCGCCCGGCAAAGCCCAGNAGAATGTCCGCAAGGGGCCGGGCTTCCTTCGGGTTTGCGGCGAAGAAATCGCCATAGGCCCAAAATTCGGCGTCCCGGAGCGGGAGCATCTTATGGGCAAGGCAGAAGTCCAGGAACGGGGCGNAGTCCGCCACCGCCGNCCCGGCCCTTGTCACGTCCAGCAAGAGGCCGTCCACGTCCTCAAAGGGGTCATAGCGAAAAACAGGGCTTTGCTTGTCCGGGACAATAAACAACATCCCGTCCTGCTCCACGGCAGTGTATGGCGCGGATGGATGTGGCAACTGAGCGTCATCGGGTCGCAAAGGCTCTCGCACTCCGCAACGATAGCGCGCACTCAGCGNGACGGCCTGTGCGCCGCTGTGCAGCCTCGTTGCTCTCAAGAGGGTAACAAACCACCGTGCATCGCAGACGAAGCTGTGTCCAAAGCGTGTGTCCGGTGTGCGCCACCCAATGAATTCAGCACAGCCGAAAGTGGCAGGATATAAGCCGGGGGTCGCTTATACGCCCCCCGGCCAGCCACGCCGCCCCGCAGAGCGGGTCGGCGCTTTCCCATCGGAGTCGGGCTACATGAAGCGGCCCGGCAAGCCCAGCGGTTTTTATTATCTGTCTCACCAGACAACCGACCCGGACCACGGTATCATCACTGCTGTAACCGTGATACGACTGAAGCGGGATGTATTTACCTATGGAAGCACTGATTAAATCGAATTTTCAAAAGCGATGTGATTTCCAAGATGCAAAGCAGAGATACCTCGCTATGCTTT
>NZ_CAJMXG010000463.1:0-1490 GCF_905219725.1 Oscillibacter sp. CU971 | reverse complement strand
TGCATTGTGTTTTTCCAAAGCCTGATGTTCCCTTTTCCACCGCGTAACACATCGCCCATGACAACTGAATATGGAAAACTTGAAAGGTGTATAATGGGCGAACTATACCCTAAAGGGAATTTCAAAACAGGAGGTAAAAATTATTGTCCAAACGCTACAACACGCCCCACCGCGACCGCATCATCAAGACCCGTGTGACCGAGGAAGAACACGCCGACTTCATGGAGCGCCTGACCGCATACGGCATGAGCCAGTCCGAATTTATCCGGCAGGCCATCACCGGCGCGACCGTCAAGCCCATCATCACCGTGTCTCCCGTCAATGACGAAGTGCTTGCCGCTATCGGCAGGCTGACCGGGGAGTACGGGAAGATCGGCGGCAACCTCAACCAGATCGCCCGCTATCTCAACGAGTACGGAGCGCCGTACAACACCCTCGCCGCCGATGTTCGGGCGGAGCTGTCCGACCTCGCCGCCCTCAAGTTCCGGGTGCTTCGGGAGGTAGGTGAAGCCATTGGCAACACTGAAACATTTAAGCTCTAAAAATGCCGACTACGGGGCGGCGGAGCAGTATCTCACCTTTGAGCATGACGAGTTCACCGGCAGGCCCGTCCTGGACGAGAACGGGCGGCTTGTCCCCCGCCAGGACTACCGCATTTCTTCTTTGAATTGCGGCGGGGAGGACTTTGCNGTGGCCTGTATGCGGGCCAATCTCCGCTATGGCAAGAACCAGCAGCGGGAGGATGTGAAAAGCCATCACTACATCCTCTCCTTTGACCCCAGGGACGGCCCCGACCACGGCCTGACGATGGATAAGGCCCAGGAGCTGGGGGAGCGGTTCTGCGCCGAGCAGTTCCCCGGACACCAAGCCCTGGTCTGCACCCACCCGGACGGCCACAACCACAGCGGCAACATCCATGTCCACATTGTTATCAACTCCCTGCGGGTGGCCGAGGTGGAGCGCAAGCCGTACATGGACAGGGCCAGCGANGCCCAGGCCGGGGCCAAGCACCGATGCACCGCCGCCGCTATGCGCCACTTCCGGGCCGAGGTCATGGAGCTATGCCAGGAGGCAGGGCTGTACCAAATCGACTTGCTGGGTGGGAGCAAGAACCGTGTCACCGAGCGCGAGTATTGGGCGCAGAAGAAAGGGCAGCTTGCTCTGGACACCGAAGCTGCCGCCCAGGGTAAACCGCCCACCAAGTTTGAAACGGACAAGGAAAAGCTGCGCCGGGAGATCAGGGCCGTCCTCGCTGTTGCTGTCAGCTTCGAGGACTTTGCCCAGCGGCTGTTGCAGCGGGGCATCACTGTCAAGGAGAGCCGGGGCCGGTTGTCCTACCTCACCCCCGACCGAACGAAACCCATCACCGCCCGCAAGCTGGGGGACGACTTTGACCGCGCCGCCGTGGGCGCTGCTCTGGAGCGCAACGCTGCCCGTCCCAGCCTGGGAGCCAAGCCCAGCATCCGGGAGCAGCTTCGCCAGCCCCAGGG
>NZ_CAJMXG010000462.1:0-1492 GCF_905219725.1 Oscillibacter sp. CU971 | reverse complement strand
GCATATATCCCCCGTCGCGCCTTGGGAGTAGCACAGCCGTGACTGCCTGTCAAGGGTGCGGAGCACCGCCGCGCAGCGGCGGCTTTGCCCTTGACAGGCTGCCCCGGTTGTGCTATGGGTGGCGCGGCGACGGGGGATATTCCACAAGAGCCGTTTTCACGGGAGACGGTGGGACGGGGGAGACGGGAAAAGCTCTGGACACCGTGTCCAGAGCTTCCGCTTACTTCTCCCTATCCGCCGTTTTCTCGCCCTTGCCCAGCTCCGGGGGCTGCTTCTCTTTCCACTCCCCCAACAGGGCCATGATCTGATCTTTCATTTCACGGGGCGTCTTGTCCTTCCCAAAATACTGGGCCAATTCCGCAGAGCTGATGATCACGTCAAAATCCTCCTTTTTCTTCTCCTGGCTCAACACCGCGTCGATCACGTCCGGGTTGAGCTGGTTTTTTTCGTCCATTTCCCGCAGCTTCTTCGCCTGGGCCTTGGAGGGGGACGACTGCTGCCCCTCAATGGACACGGCGATATACTTCTGATGGTCCGGCCTGATACGGGAAATCTCCACAGCGGGGGTGAACGACAGCTTGCCGCCGTCCATAAACTGTTTCAGCTCCGGCACAAGGTCATTCAGATAAATGTACCGCTGCACCGTCTTTCCGCTCATGCCGTTGCGCTCGCCCACTTTGTCCAGAGACAGCTTGCCCAGGTCCGCGCCGTCGCCCCGCGTNCCCTGGTGCTTGATGGCCTCATACTGCTGCTTCAAGGCTGCCGCCTTTTCGCTGGGCCGGATCGTTTCANGGTGGCGCAGGTTGTCGTCCGTCATGGCAAGGACCGCTTCATCATCCGTCATGTTGCGGACGATACAGGGCATATTTTTGTACCCCGCCAGTTCGCTTGCCCGCTGCCGCCGGTGGCCCGCTATGATCTCATAGCCCCCGCCCTCACGGGGACGCACCAGGGCGGGCTGGTGGACGCCGCCTGCCCGCACAGACGATACCAGCCCTTTCATTTCATTGTCGTCCCGGACGCCGAACGGGTGATCCTGGAACGGGTGGAGCTGGTCGAGGTCCAGATAGACGATCTCCTCTTTTTCCGCGCGGGAGGCGTCCTTGGGCTGGGGCGGCTCCTCCGGCGCAGGCGCGGGAGGGGGCGGGATCTCCTCCTTGGCCGGGGTGGATTTTCCGGCGGCCTTGCCCCGTGTGGCGGTCTTGGCCGTCTTGCCAGCTCCGCCCCCGCCGGGGGTCTGCTTCTCCGCCTTGGGCGGGCGGCCCTTGCGCTTGGGCCTCTCACCCTGGGCCGGGGCCTCCTTGTTCTTGGGGCGGCGGCCACGGCGGGGAGGCTCCGGCTGCTCCTGGGGCTTCTCCCACTCCTGCCCGCCCTCCTTGGCCGGGTCCGTCTGCTCCTGCCCCGCCCGGACGGACGACAGGTTGATCACCTTNTTCTCCGGGGCCGGGGGACCATCCATGCCGGGGATCACACCCTGGGCCCCCGGCTCCGG
>NZ_CAJMXG010000461.1:0-1499 GCF_905219725.1 Oscillibacter sp. CU971 | reverse complement strand
TAAAATTCATTCATCGTCCTCCGTGTATTCATCCTCTTCANCCCACGGGGGCAGATCGTCCCCGGGATCGTCATAGTCCTCCAGTTCCTCGTCATAGCCCTCCACGGGCCCGGCGGCCTTTTCCTGTTTCGGGCGGTAAACCTTAAAATACCAGCCAGCTCCGCCGCCGATCAGCGCAAGACCCAGCACCAGCAGGAGCATCCCGGAATTACTTTTCTTTTCGGGTTCGGGTTCCGGTTCCGGCTCCGGGGCTGGGGCAGGTTCTGGCTCCGGCTCCGGCTGGGGAGCGGGCGGCTCCTCGATGATCTCAGCCAGTGCCATAAGGTCGGCCTCAGTAACGGCATTGAGGAAATACACATTTTCGTCGCCCCGCTGGCGGTCAATCACCAGATAAAAAATGTTCTCGTTGGGCGTGGTGATGGTGAAAAATTCCTTGCCGTCCCCGTCCGTGGCATTGTCTACCACCGTCCCGGTGCCCTCCGGGGTAAACGGGTTCGGCTCCGGCTCGGGTTCCTCCGCCGCAGGGGGCTCGGGGTCATAGCCGCCTGTGCCGTCCATAAATTCCTCGCCGCCCCCGGCATAGGCGGTGGCGCTAAACCCGCATAAAAGAACAGCGGCAAAGAGCGCCGCTGTTAAGACTCGAAATCGTTTCATATTCCGTTTTCCTCCTTTTCCGCAGTAGGGGCGGCTCCAGACTTCGGGACACTTTGTCCCAAAGTCCCGCCGTTTTTCAACTTTTCAAACAACAGGGGGAGCTGTGCAAGTGGGATGCTCATACCCCGCACGATGTCCACAATCTCGCTGTTTTCCGCCTCCAGCTTGTTTTTCTCCAGCTCCTTGAGCCGTGCCTGCTGGTCGGCGATTTTGGCCTTGACCTTATCAATCTCGGCCTGGATTTTCATACTTTTGGTTGTTGCCATAGAATACCTCCAATCACGGCAGACGCCCATAGGCGTATAGATGAGACTGCCAGTAGTTTGTATTTAGGTTTGCGTATCCGATGGGATCTCCACAGTGGAGCATCCGCCCGTCCCCTACATAAATCCCACAGTGGCTCACGCCCGATGTGTTATAGGTGCCTTTGAAAAACACAAGGTCGCCGGGCTTGGGGGAGCTTACCGGGGTACACAGGTTATAGAGCCCCTGGGCAGTTTGGCGGCCCACATTCCAGCCGGAATGGTTGATAACCCACGATAAATAGCCAGAGCAGTCAAAGGATGTGGCCGGGGAGCTCCCGCCCCACACATAGGGGTAGCCAATGTACTTCTGCGCCTCCGAGAGCATGGCGGCGAAAGTTTCATCGTCCAGATATTCCCCCGGAACCTCGTAGCCTTGGGGCGGGTTGGTAATGTATCTGTCCACATAGGGGGAGTCCGGGAACAGGTCGGGCCTGTTTCCCACGGTAGACATATAGATGGCGTACCGGGACATCTGCTCCTCGCTCATAAAATACACAGGCAGATGGGACAGGTTTTTGTTTTCCAGCGTCACATAGCAGA
>NZ_CAJMXG010000460.1:0-1501 GCF_905219725.1 Oscillibacter sp. CU971 | reverse complement strand
ACGGAACTGCTTCGGTTTGGCCGGGGATGATAGACGGACAGATAATGGCCCAGCAGCATATAGCCGATGGAGGCGTAAGTCATATTCATCCTCCACTGAACAGGGATTCCGCTCAGCAGCGTAAACGGCCAGAACGTCCGAACCGTTGGATAGAGAATGCCCAGCAGGAACCAAAGGGCCAGCGCATATTTCATAAGCTGTTGATCGGCATATTGGACGAACAGCCGCGTAATGGGTAAAGCGGCGTAAGCCAGGATCGTGATGTGCAGATAGTAAAAATGTTCCTCGTGGTGGAACAACAGCAGATGCTTTGCCGCATCCACCACATCCGGGAGGGTCAGGCTGTCCATCAGTTTCAGGGAAACGAGCTTATAGCAAAGCGCCCAGAAGAAGAGGGCGGCCAATATCCTGGGTAAATTTTTCGTGTAAAGTTTTTTCAGCGTCAGCTCCTTTTCCGGCTTTAAGAGCAGGGCTCCGCTGGCCATGAAAAACAGCGGGACGCATGCGTGGGCGAGACTTCCCCAAAGCAGGGCTGAGTACCAGGGCGTGGTTCCAACTATGCCGCCGGAGAACGGAGCAGCCGCCACATGACACAGTACAACATTCAAGATGGCGGCGGTTTTCACCACGTCTACTTTTTGATCCCGCAAGAGTGGAGTATTGAAATTCATATCAAACGATCCTCTGTCATGAAAAAATTGCCGCCTTTGGATGTTCACAGGCACCGAAATCCCATCAAGAAGAACTCCCTGGGACTTCCGCGCATGGACAACTCCGCCGCGTGATAAATCTCGTCATTCATAATATGCGCTATTTGGAGCTGAGAGAGTCGGCTATCGTCCAGTAAAGAAAACTGTTGGAGCAGCAATCGCATGACCCAATTCAGTCCCGATACAGACTCCGGGCCATGGGGCCGGGAAATCCTCATCGGTCCGCTCAAGGTGAAATACCGAACGGCCTCAAACTCTGAGAGTCCTTCCCGCAGGATCGCCGCCCTGATCTCGCTTTGTATCATATCCGGCAGACGCTTCCAGTCCGCCCGGTTCATGCCGTAGAACAGGAGGCTGTACCGGCTGCCACAGTTCATTACCAGTGCCGCTCTCCGCTTTTGGACGGTCAGCAGGTGGACGTCCCAGCAGAAGAATGGGGCCGTTATTTCTGCTGAGGATGGCGGCTTTATTTTCAAGTGCCTTTGCAGGGGGATCGTGTAGCCAAATTCCATTGCCGGACAACCTCCAAACTCTCACTCTGATAATTCGCGGCGGGGCCTGGGTACTTTTCCAGGCCCCACTTGCTAAAAAGCAATCTGAGCGGACACAAATCCATGACTCAGAGCGAAATCAAGGTCAGAAAGGGAAAACCATTTTATTCCTCATACGCATGACAGCGGCCTTACTCAACAGCTAAAAAGGGAATTTCATTTTCCTTCGCATAGCTTTCTGCAAAGCTGCCTCTGGAACCGTAAATGGTCAATGATTCACAGCCGTCAAACACGCCCTCC
>NZ_CAJMXG010000459.1:0-1524 GCF_905219725.1 Oscillibacter sp. CU971 | reverse complement strand
TCTAATCGACTTGCAGATGGACGAGAATATCCCGGACAGCGCAATCCAGGCCCAGCAGGCCGAGTTGAACCACATGTATGACGCCTATACGAACAAATACGGCCTTATCAACGACCGGGCCAACCGGCTGGCCTTTGACCGGGATGATTCTTACTACCTGCTCTGTTCCCTGGAAATCCTGGACGAGGACAACAAGCTCAAATCCAAGGCGGACATGTTCACGAAGAGAACAATTAAGCGGCACCATGCTGTCACCCATGTGGACACGGCTTCCGAAGCCCTTGCCGTCTCGATTGGCGAGCGGGCCCACGTGGATTTGCCCTTTATGGCCCAGCTCACCGGGAAACCGGAATCTGGCCTTATCGCGGACTTGAAGGGCGTAATCTACAAGGACCCGGAGCAGGCCGGAGATGACCCTCTTGCTGGCTGGCAGACCGCCGATGAGTATTTGTCCGGCAATGTTCGCCGCAAGCTGATTATCGCCCGGAGGGCGGCGGAAAAAGACCTGGCGTATCAGTCCAACGTGGAGGCTTTGATTCAGGCCCAGCCCAAGGACCTGGACGCCAGCGAAATCNAAGTCCGCCTGGGCGCTACCTGGATTGCCCCGAGATATATCCAGCAGTTCATGTATGAAGTCTTAAATACTCCCGAACGCCTGCGGGATGCAATCCGGGTCCTGTATTCCAAGCACACAGGTGAATGGCAGGTGACGCAGAAATTCGCCGTTTCCCATGATAATATCGCCGCTTATACGACTTATGGCACGAACCGGGCCAACGCCTATCACATCCTGGAGGATTCCCTGAATCTCCGGGATGTGCGCATCTACGATACAGTTCAGGACCCGGACGGGAAAGAGCGTCGCGTTCTGAACGGCAAAGAAACGACCCTGGCGGCGCAGAAGCAGCAGGCCCTCCGTGACGAGTTCCAATCCTGGATTTGGCGGGACCCGGAACGGCGGCAGGAGCTGGTGCAGTATTATAATGATACTATGAACTGCATCCGACCCCGTGAGTATGACGGAAGCCATATCGTGTTTTCCGGCATCAATCCCAGTATTACGCTCCAGCCCCATCAGCTGGGAGCCATTGCCCATGTTCTTTACGGCGGCAATACGCTTCTGGCCCACGAAGTCGGCGCGGGAAAGACGTTTGAGATGATTGCCTCTGCTATGGAGTCCAAGCGTCTGGGCCTCTGCCATAAGTCCATTTTCGTTGTCCCGAACCATCTGACGGAACAGACCGCTTCGGAATTTTTGAGATTGTACCCGGCGGCCAATATCCTGGTGACGACCAAGCGGGACTTTGAGACGGCGAAGCGGAAGAAGTTCTGCGCCAGAGTTGCGACCGGAGATTACGACGCCGTGATTATCGGGCATTCGCAGTTTGAGAAAATCCCCGTCAGCGAGGAACGTCAGAAGCGGCTTATCCAGGAAGAAATCCTTGAAATCACCGAAGGCATCCGGGAGGTCAAAGCCAGCGGAGGCGAGCATTTCACGATTAAGCAGCTGGAACGGACCAAAAG
>NZ_CAJMXG010000458.1:0-1536 GCF_905219725.1 Oscillibacter sp. CU971 | reverse complement strand
AGTTTGCACAATCTGAAGCAAATGGCGGCGACCATGAGCGTTTACGAGGAATCCGGCTTTTCTTCCCCGGAAGAACTGGAAGCCGCCCTTGCCGCCGCCAGCGCAGAGCTGTCAAACGTCCATGCGGAACTGAAAGCCGTGGAAAGCACTTTGCGGGAGAAAAAGGACTTGCAGAAACAGCTATTGGCGTACATCAAGACCAAGCCAGCCCGTGACGGATTGCGGGCGCAGAAAACGGAGAAAGCCCGGAGAGCTTACCGGGAGCAGCACGAAAGCGAGTTTATCATTTCCGAATCTGCCGCCCGGTATTTCAAGGCACAGGGAATCTCCAAGCTGCCAGCGTCCAAAGCCCTACAAACGGAGATTGAGCAGCTTACCAAAGAGAAAAACGCCCTTTACAACGAGTACCGGGAGAAGAAAGCGAACGTCCGGGAATTGCAGACCGTGAAAAGCAATCTTGACAAAATATTGCGCCGTGAGCCGGAACGGGGAAAGGGGCGGGAAAATGAACGGTAAACGCCCCTACATGGACTACCCACAGTACAGAGCCGCCCGCCGCCTTGTGCATGAGTGCTGCAACTACGATAACGGCAACTGTATCTTGCTGGATAACGGCGAGTCTTGCGTATGCGTCCAGAGTATCAGCTATTCGCTTATATGCCGCTGGTTTCGTATAGCCGTACTGCCGCTGGACGGGAAACTGGAAGCCGCCCTACTCCACCGGGCAGACAGGAAACGCTGTACCGAGTGCGGTGGGTATTTTCTCCCCAAGTCTAACCGGGGGAAATACTGCCCGGATTGCGCCGGACGCATGAAAAGAATCAAAGCCACACAGCGCAAGCGGAAACAGAGGGATAAATGTCACGCTTTAGGATATTCCAGACCCCCGTAAATCAAGGCTTTTTTGACCGCCCTCAAAGGGTATGCGATACATTTATCCTTTATCCCCGAAAATGCCGTTTTAACTGCGTAACAGAAGCCACAGACAGGAGGTGAGAACCATAACCGAATACATCACAGCCGACACCATCATGCCGCCGTTTTTCCGATACCCCCGTTTTCTGCTGAAAATGGACTTGTCACAGACCGCAAAGCTGCTTTATTCGCTGCTCCTTGACCGTTCCGAACTCTCACAGAAGAACGGCTGGCAGGACAGCGAGGGCAGGACATACATTGTCTACCCTGTTTCGGAGATAGCGGAAATGCTG
Source organism: Oscillibacter sp. CU971 (assembly GCF_905219725.1). NCBI lineage: Bacteria > Bacillati > Bacillota > Clostridia > Eubacteriales > Oscillospiraceae > Oscillibacter > Oscillibacter sp. CU971. Next base: position 328 of record NZ_CAJMXG010000458.1, on the reverse strand, counting down.
GATAAAGGCAGCACCGCCATAAAAGCCGCACTGAACGAGCTGGACGCTGCCGGGCTTCTGGTGAGGGAACGCCGGGGCTTTTCCGCACCGAACCGCCTTTATGTGAAAGTGCCGCAAGTGCCAGTGGTACAGTTTTCCGACCATATGACCGCCATACAGTCGGAAAAGCGACCCTCTGATAGCCGGAAAAGCGACCCTCATAAGGACGGAAAACCGACCTTTGCGTTGGACGGAAAACCGACCCCTAACCAACTTACTAGAAACAAACTAAAAGAGAACCAACTAAAAGGAGCGAGTGAGAAGCCGCCCGCCCCGTTTGGCAGATACC
>NZ_CAJMXG010000457.1:0-1541 GCF_905219725.1 Oscillibacter sp. CU971 | reverse complement strand
CATATTCTGGTCTGTTTTCAATTTTCTCACTTCGTCAACTGAAAGGCCAACAAATTCCGCAATCTTTTCAAGCGTTATTGTCCCATCTTCCAGCATTTTCTTTGCAACATTTATCATTCCTTCTTTTAATGTCTGATTTCTCATATCTTCCATAGCACGGCACATAATCTCGATTCCCTCCTTGTGCTCTTTGAAAAATCTCACCCTGTCTGCCAGTGTCCCATAATACATATCCGCTGCGTTTGTGCAGGAGAAGTCATGCATTAACTTCCCGATTGGCGTATCGCTGCGGTAAGCGCCATTTACATACAGTATGTGCGAACCGTCCTCAAAGCTTTCCCCGGTTCCTAAAAAGCACCGCTCAATCGGATAGAGTGGCAGCCCTTTTCCCATTACGTCATTCTCCGTGATAAAGATTACCCACATTTCCGGCAGCTTGTCGAAGTCCTGGCCTTTCTTCAAAAGGTTTGCGTCCATCATGCTGCTGTTGTACCTGGCTCTTTTTCTCCCGGCTCCTTTGTCGGAGCGCTGTACTTCTACATTCAGTTTTGCCCCTGTGCTGTCCGTAGCCAGGATATCCAGCCTCACCGAACGGTTCGGCAGGTTCTCCACAAATACCTGGGTGCGAATGTCCAGCACTTTTAAATCCGGCTTTTCCAGCACAATCCGCAATACCAGTTCTATGCTTGCCGTATTTCCCTCAAAACACTTGGTGAGGAAATCATCATCAAGCAGGCGAAAGCCTCTTAGCCTTTGTAAATCTTCCTGATGTTTCTGGTCTATCTGTTCCGTCACTGTCAATCTTCCTACCTGCGTTCCTTCTGTTTTCGTATCTCCATACTACCATAAACCTCCTGATTTTACAAGCCGGGAGCCGAGATATGCGAATAACTCTCCCAAACGGCAAATGGCGGAAACGCCTGAAAATCAAGGCTTTGCCACCATTTGCCGAGTTACATAAGGTTAGGGCTGGAAATTGCAAAATCTTTATTTTAAATGTTGCTATATATGTATTTATAATTTATTTTTAATATATTTCGATTAAGAACGCAAGAATACAAAGTAATCTCATGAGCTTTGTATAATTTAACCAACATGATAAATTAAAATCTAAACATATTGACGACTAGAAGCGCTTCGTTGAGTCTACAAAAAGGCTGTTAAGGTCAAAAGCACAGTGGCAGCGATATTGCCCCCATACGAAAAGGACCATGGCGCAAGCCATAGTCCTTGAGGAGATTATACCGTATTCTGTTCTCCGCTTCCATGAAGCTTAGATATACCTTCGCCACGTTGTCCCTGGAGAGCGGCATGGATGTGAAAACCCTCACTGCCATGCTGGGCCATGTGTCGACAGAGACCACGCTGGATATTTACACCCACATCATCGATGAGATGCAAACGGCAAAATAAAATGTGAAAATAAGAGAGAAAGAGAAGAGCGTGCCGCAAAAGACGGCACGCTCCAGCCTGTCGAAAAGAGGCCTGTCTGTCTTCATTACCAGACAGGCCACAAAGTTAATGAGGGATAAAATGTAGGA
>NZ_CAJMXG010000456.1:0-1545 GCF_905219725.1 Oscillibacter sp. CU971 | reverse complement strand
CTGCTTGTCCTTTCACTGGACAGGCAGAAAAAGAAAGAGCGCATCCTGATCGGCGAGGAACTGCAGATCCGCTTCCGCCTGCGGGGAAACATGGATACCGATGTCCTGTGCGATGTGACACGCCCTCTGGGGACTTTCCTTGCGGAGTTTGAGCATGATCCAGACGGGGAATGGAGCCGCCTTGGGCTGGCACCGCTCCGGGAAGCCCTGCACTCCAACCGCTGGAAGCAGCCTGCACTGGAACAGTCCGCCGGGGAGTTTCTGTCAAAAAAATATCTCACCGGCGACCCGGTGAGGATGTATGCGGCATTCCGTATCTGGAACGATTATCTGCTTGCGAGAGAACCGAGGGAGAGGGCGAAGGCCTGTGACCGTTTTATGGATAAAATGAGCCGCTTCACGCAAATGTTCCAGGAAAGAAGCCCGCTCCGGTTTGACCCCGACACCGGAAAACCGGAGCGTTTTCAAATCTCCAGCCGGGTGTTCGGCACTGTACCGGCGGAAGAAACACGGCTTGACCTATGGTATCCGGACAATAAACGCAATACGGAGTGCGTTGCAGCCTATGCATCCCTTTATCCGATAGTCACCTATTACCTGAACCGGCTGAATGACTGGGGGCTGCATTTCCGGAAATGCAAGATATGCGGACGGCTTTTCCTTGCTGAAAGCCTGCGTTATGAATTGTGCAGTGACAAATGCCGGAAAGCACAGGCACTCCAGAATAAGCGAGAATTCGACGAAAGAGCCAGGGATAACAATTATGATCTGGTCTATAAAAACGAGTGCCAGCACTGGCGCAACATTATTAACAAGGCAAAAAAGAAGCCCGGCCTACCGGCTGACCGGCTGGAAAAAATGCAGGCTGCCTTTGAAGCGTTTAAGAAAGAAGCCCTTCAAAGGAAAAAGGCAATCAAGACAGAAAAAGCCAGCCCGAAAAATTTCACGGACTGGCTGTACCAGCAGAGCAGCATCCTGACTGATCTGCTGGAAGAATCCTGACCGGGCAGCTTCTGAAAACGGTATTGTACCATTTTCGGGAAACTGCCCGCCGGGAAACAGCAAAAATTATTCATTTACACATAGATCAGTTCTGCACGGACGATTTCTTCCGCACGGCTTCGGATAGAATTGCAGCGGCGCACCCATTCAAGCTGGTCATCCGCTTTCAATTCCTCTGTCACACCCTCAGCGGCCTGCATCTGCTCTGCAATTCTGTCCAGCCGTTCCTGTGCCTGTTCGTCCAGGTCAGCAAGATATGTCCATAATTTTCCAGTAAGAAGCAAGCTGCTGTAATATCCGGGGCGGTTTTCTTTTAAATACTTCTGGTGCATCCGCCCCCAACGACCGATNGNGCGGTTTTCCTCCGGCAGCGTCAGCATGGGGATATAGTAATCCCCGACAAGAACATAGTCAATGCCGTTCTCATGTGTGTATTTCGGCAATTTCTCCATTATCGACCTCCTGTATTCAATTATTCAGAATCCAGCTGATCGTGTCCCTGTCCATGTGAAATTCAAGGCAACTGAACTCTTCACCAACAAG
>NZ_CAJMXG010000455.1:0-1548 GCF_905219725.1 Oscillibacter sp. CU971 | reverse complement strand
TCTCCAGCATAAGCGGTGTGGGAACCTTAAAAATGGCGTCGTCCATGTACCGGGCGTAGGCGCTCTCCTTGTCCCCATGGAGGTTCTTGATGAAGGGGAACACCTGCTCCTGCATAACGGCGTACATCCGCTCGGCGGGGAAGTCGTGAAACACTGACCACTTGAGCTGGCTGTTCTCCTCAAAAATGCTCCTGTGGGGCAGGCCCAGCATGACGGATTCCTTGGCCTTACGGCTGTCCGTCTCATCCAGATCGTGGATGAACATCAGGTAGGTCATCTGCTCCACCACGTCCAAGGGATTGGTGATGCCGCCCGTCCAGAAGATTTCCCATAGAGCGTTGATCTTGTTTTTCAGTTCGCCTGTAATCATACAGTTCACTGCCTTTCGTCCGCATTTTCTATTATTTTACTACAAACGACATCATTTGGGAATACCTGATCAGAATTCAACACGGAAGTGCCACATATACGTCTACTCTCCAAGAGGGCTTGTCCTTTTTATAAAAGCTCATCTCCCCTGTTCTCAGGCGGCGAAAGGGTACCCGCTGAGGCGGCAGGGTGTAAAGGTAACCTGCTGGCAAGCCTTTGAAACCACTGGATTCTTCCGGTTCTGAACTGGTACATTTCGACCCCTTTGTAGGCACGGAGGAGCTGGGGCATCTGGAGATGGTGGGCACTCTGGTCCACCAGCTGACCAGGAATCTCAGCGAAGAGCAGATTAAGGCCGCCGGTTTTGACGCCTACTTCGTGGACCATACCACCGGCGTGTTTCCACAGTTCGCTTCCGGTTTCCCCTGGTCTGCCGCTACCATGCAGGTAACCGGGGATGTCATTGGGGACTTGACAGAGGATTTGGCGGCGGATGGGGCGATAGCGTAAGCGCAACAAGGCCGAAAAGCCTTGAAAACACTGGATTGTTGGTAGGATAAGCCTTTTCCGGCGGCGATGGTGTAAGGACAACCTATTAAAATTTTCGATGGGACAAGCTGTTTCAAATCCAATTTTTAGGAGAATTGACTTGCTATGAAAATCGAATTGGACTATGTGAAAGTGGGCGATTACTAACCTCCCCGACCTGGTAGCTGAACGCCCACCTTTTGTAAGGCCCAAGTGGAGGAAATCATTTTTGCGGAATTGGTTTATAGCTAAATCAAATAAAGAGCAACGGAGAACGTATGTAAGCGTTCTCCGTTGCTTTATGGTCCCCCGCCGGGAAAGACTAAAACTGTCTGATACCCATTTTGCGGTGTACTTTCAATTTCCACTGTGCCATGATGCGCCTCAACAATCTGCCGAACCAACAGAACGCCTAAGCCGTGTCTCAGGTTCAATCTTTCATCGGTGCTTTCCAAATGATGCGCCGTCGCTCTTAATTTCTCCAGCTTCTCAGCGGACACGCCTATGCCGTCATCTGATACCATGGTAGTTATACCGGTTTCATTTCGCGCTACGGAAACAGAAATCACACACCCTTGGGGATTGTGAATGACACTATTCTGAATCAAATTATACAGCGCACGTTTCAGCAGAGCCTCATCTCCCATGATG
>NZ_CAJMXG010000454.1:0-1551 GCF_905219725.1 Oscillibacter sp. CU971 | reverse complement strand
TATAGGTTTTACAAGGTGCTTTTGTTTCCTTGTAAAACCTATATACAGAATTAATCAGTGTTTCCTAAGGTTTATGAACTTGCGGCGCGGCTGGAGCGGGTACGGCTGGACATCATCAACCGGCCCCCGGCGGACGCTCTGAGCCTGAGCCTGGAGGCATTCTACAGGGAGCACACGGAGGCTGACCTGATGGAACTGGCGGCAGCGCTGGAAAGCGACCCGGTATGAGGACTGTTGAATGTGAGGCGGGGAAACTCCGCATCATGGAATAACGACCAGGCAACGACCAAAACCGCCATGATTGAAGCAAAACAAAACCCTGTATCCATTGCAGTAGAATGGATACAGGGTTTTGTTGTTGTGGTTGCGGAGACAGGACTTGAACCTGCGACCTCCGGGTTATGAGCCCGACGAGCTACCAACTGCTCTACTCCGCGATATTCTATTTTTGTGGTGCCGGTGACCGGACTCGAACCGGTACAGTATCGCTACCGGGAGATTTTAAGTCTCCTGTGTCTACCAATTCCACCACACCGGCAACTTGTCGGCAATGCATAGGATACCATAGGAACGTCTGGTTTGTCAAGCAGTAATTTCAAAAAAAGTAAAAATTTTTTCGGCAGGACCCGGCAGGGCCTGCGCGGGGGCGGCTGGAACCGTTTGGATCTTGGCGTCGGGTCTTCCAAAAACTGCTGGAGAAGTGCTGGAGAAAACCGCTTCCAACTGGGAATACTGATTTTCAGCAAATTCCATGTTTTATTAAATATAGTTCAATAAGGAGGTAGCTGACATGGAACGCCGCCCGGAAGACAAGCCGATGCAAAAAGCCAAGGAGCTGTCCCAATTTACTTCCGCAAAGACCGACCCCATGGGGAGCTGGACCGGCCGGCCCCTGGACCCCTATGAGGTCCCCGTTCAGGATGCGGACGACCTCTAACAGGAAAGAACGTGAAGGGGAGAGGGGCGTCCGCCAAAAGGATATTGACTTTTTTCACAAATTATTCGATATCCAATTGTGCGATTCTGATAAATTCCGGCGTTGACATTCCTTCCCTGCCCTGCTAGAATGTGCCTAATCCCGAGGAGGGATGGAACTTCATTCCGTTCGACACCGCGCTTTGACAAGGAGGAATTTATCATGACCAGAAATATTGATATAAAAAGCGACGAGCAGATTAACCGCATCCACCGCCTGGCCTGCGAAACCCCCTATGAGGTTTGGCTGAGCACCGACACCGTGATGCTGGACGCCCGGTCCCTGCTGGGCCTTTACGCCCTGGTGGGCCAGCAGGCCAAGGTGGTCACCGAGGACGGCCTGGACCCTAAGATGGTGGACCGCCTGGTGGAGAAGATGGCCTGACCCGCTGCGCGCAAAAAGAAAGGAAGACCGGCCTTGCCGCTCCCTTGGGGAGGGCGGGCCGGTCTTTTTTAGGAAACGCTGATTTAATCCCCCGAAATGATAGAATGGATAGAAGGTGAAGAAGGGAAAGCAGTGGCATTTTGGTATGAAGTGCCACACCGGCGTGGATGCCGGGAGCGGCTTTGTCCACA
>NZ_CAJMXG010000453.1:0-1553 GCF_905219725.1 Oscillibacter sp. CU971 | reverse complement strand
GATATGGAATGTTGGGAATGAGATATTTCTTGATCTTATCGTTCTTCACGAACCACCTCCTTTGCCCGTTCTTTCGTTTTGGTTTTTTCCTTGGCAAGCTGATCCGCCGCCCGCTTGAGCTGTTCCCGGATGGGGATGCGGCTGGATTTTGACTTTCCAAGCAGTTTCCGGGAATAGCTTTCAAAACAGGCGGTGATGGCGTCCGCCTGCCCAGCCTTGAAAAACAGCAGGTATTTGTCCGGCCCGGTCTGGTAAAACGCATAATCCACATTGAAACGGCGGGCCATGCGGTCAAAGAGCTTGGGGGACTCTACCTCAATACTGTTTACATTCTCCCCATGTCCCATGAGCTTTTTTACGCTCTGCCTGCCGTGGGGCCGCTGGGCCGCCCTATGCCGTTTGGCAATCTGGCGGCCCGCCGCCTGGAGCACATAAGCCAGCCCCCGGGCCGTCAGCTTGCCGGCCCGGACGGAAATCGCTATGGAGCTCCGGGAAATTTCTTCGTCAATCAGTTACACCGCCTCCTTTCTTGGGCCGCCTTGGGACAAAGTGTCTCGAAGTGCCTTGTCAGCGTTCCTCCCGGCCTTTTTCAGTCAGCCGCCGGAATCCCTCTTTTGAGGAACCGTCAATCACCTCCTTATAGGCGGCCATCTGTTCCCGGATGGAAAGCTGGGGAAAAGAAAAAACCTTGTGCCCGGCGGGAATGTCCTTGGTATCGTGATAATATTCCTTGAAATCGCCGCTGGTCTGGACGATATAGCCGCCCGGGGCAAAGTGGCCGCCCTCGTTGATCGAAACATCCCGCCCGTATGCCCCATAGTCAAAATAGTCTTTCAGCTCCGCCGGGATAGGCAAATCCTCGGCCCAGTAACGGCCCAAGTCCTCCTCCGTTTCAATATCCGGGTAAAACTCAAAGCAGTCCAGATTTTGCGCCAGGTTGATAATATCCGCCACGCTGGCAGTATGGGCGCCGATGTTTAGGGCGGCCTCGAATTTTTCCAGCTCGCCTTGATCCAGCTCCGAGAGCAGGCAGGCCAGGTGGTTTAATTCGTCCAGATTTTCATACTCGCCAAGGTAGTCATAGAGCCCCAGCACATCGCCGTCAAAGCTGGTAATGAAAAATTCCTCGTAGCGTATGCCGTCCACCCCGATATGTTTTAACAGGGCCTGCACCTCCTGGGGGCTGGTGGGAAATTTCAGCGTTTCCCCCACCAGCTCCCCCTCGTTGTATTTCCCAAGGTTGGTGATGTAGACTTCAAACAGGGACGGCATCAGCGGTGCCCCTGTTCCTTGACGGTTAAAATGCCCTCAAGAGTGGTGGCGGTGATCCCCAGCCGCTGGGCCACGGCAATATCGTTTTTCATAGCCTCGGTCATAGTGTGTCCGCAGACCACCAGCACATGGGAGCGGCGCAAGAGGTCACGGCCCATGTCGATGCCGTTTTTATGCTCCTCGGGTACTGCGTCATTGAGGAACAGCGGCAAATAGAGGGTAGGACAGATCGGGGAAAAGCCCGCCTCATAGACCGCCCGGCAATACTGGACGGCCAGTAC
>NZ_CAJMXG010000452.1:0-1556 GCF_905219725.1 Oscillibacter sp. CU971 | reverse complement strand
AATGATCCTTTTGCTACACCAGCAGATATACAAATATCGCTTATAGTAACATTGTTGTAGCCGTTTTCTTTTATCAGTTGTACAGCGGTTTCAAATATTTTCCGCTTTGTTTCTGCCGCCTTTTCTTTGCGGGTTAGTTTCCGCTCCACAAAAATCACCCTCCTAAACGATGTTGACAAATCAAAGAAGTTGATGTAATATAATGACCGTAGTCACTGACCTTAGTCACCGTGAGTTTACCACATTTTTGGGAGGAATGCAATATGTTTATTTTCAGTTTGACATACGTCAAACCGCTTTCCGAGGTGGAGCGTCTTTTGCCCGCACATATCCAGTTTTTGGACGAACACTATAAAAAGCATCTTTTCATGTGTTCTGGCCGGAAAATTCCAAGAACAGGCGGTGTAATCCTGTGTAACTGTGCAGACACGGTTGAAGCAAAGGCGATTATGGAAAAAGACCCTTTTTATAAAGAGGGTATCGCGCAATATGATATTATTGAATTCGTCCCCTCTAAAACGTCCGAAGCATTTCAGATTGCCATGTCGGAGCAAACAAAATAGCAACGAAATAACAATATCAAAAAGCTGTATTTAACTGGATATAGCCATGTGAAAGTCCGGAAGCGTAGGAAAAACGCCTCCGGCCTTTTTCTNGGGTTTTCCGGGGAACGCACTAACGGCAAGCAGGGCGAGTGTCAATACACTCGCCATTTTCGCCTTGCGAAAATGCTTGTTGGGGTTGTACCCCAAACCCGCCGGAAGCCTCTGGACACCGTGTCCAGAGGCTTCCCTGTCTGCGNCCCTGTCGCTAACGCTCCTGGGCCTTGCTCTCCCGCCCTCCGGGCAGGTTGAGGAGATGATCGACGTTGGCCTTGACCGCCACCGCCTCCCGCATTTCCTGTTGTGCCGCCCGGTATTGGGCGTAGAGCTTTTTCTTCCGCTCCGCCAGCTCCCGGCGCTCCTTTTTCAGCGCGTCCATCCTGGGGAACTTGGCCCCGCCCAGAATGTCGTTAATCGCCGCCTTTGCCGCCCGATAGGAGGCCAGGGCCTCCTCATGCTCCGCCAGATACTTCTTGCTGTACCGGGCGGCCTTGTAGCCGTCGAATACGGGCCGGGTCTTGGCGNAGTCCACCACGGCCCCCATGAGTTTTGTGGTGGAGGCCAGCCGCTCCTCCACTCNCCGCAGCTNCCCGGCCAGGGCGTGGGCCCGGTCCACCGCCTCCGTCGTCCGCTCCGCCAGGGCGTCANAGTCGGTCAGCCCGTTCTCCTGGAGAAACTGGAGGGCGGCGGCCATCTGTTTGAGATTGTATATTTTTGCCCACCGCTCATAGCCTGGGCCCTTGCCCTGGGCCATACGCTGCTGAATGTCAATAATCAGATTGACGCGCCGGGGAGCCGCCGAACGGGGCCGCCCCTGGGCGGGCTTGCGGACGGGGGCCCGCCCGTCAATCACCGCCTCCACGTCCTCCAGGCCGTAGCCGTCCCCCAGGGTGGAGGCCCGGAACCGGGTGGCCCGGTCCTGGCCTGGAAGCCGGAACGAGAGCACCCCGCCCC
>NZ_CAJMXG010000451.1:0-1561 GCF_905219725.1 Oscillibacter sp. CU971 | reverse complement strand
GTGTAGACAATCATTCCGCAGAGAAACGCAGCCAGCATACTCAGGATTACATGATTGGCAGTCAGACTTCCGGCTTCTTTCAGAAAGCTCTTTTTAAAAATATCGGAAAATGTCATCATCGGAACAAACGCCTCCTTTTTTCATTTCGGCACATGACGTACTTGGAAATAGCGCACCGTTCCGTCATAGCGGTTTTCAAAATCTGAACAGCGGTGCTCGGCAAAAAAAGGTCAAATTTGATCTCCAGAACCATCCGCCCCGGCTCCAGTACCTTCCGCACCTCGAAGGATTCCGAGAGCATATCGCACTCGCCGATGGAAGCGGAGATATCCTTATCAAAGGTAATCCGTACAGCTCCTTCCCGCATCCCCCAAGCCTCCCGAAGATACTCCACCGCCACCACAGGCCGCAGCAGCTGTGCGTGATGGTGTGCATAAAGCTCCCGACAGAGGGGAAACGTGCTGGAGAGAAGAAAATCGTATTCCTCGGAAAGGATGTCCTCGTATTCCCGGCGGCTGAGGGGAACGCTTTCCTTGGAAACGTACGCGCCGTATTTTCGTTTGCACTCCAGGAGTATGGGGGCATCGGAGCGGTTATAGCACCGAATGCGGAATTTTTTCCGAAACTGATATCCAGCCTCCTTCTCCGTCAGGGAAGACTGGTGGATGTCGTCAAAGTAAACGCTGGTGACCAGGTAGCCCTCTGGGTCTGCCATGTTGGGGTCCGGGTCCGCAACGGCGGAGAGGCGGGACCGGAGCGTGTGGTAATCGCTTTCATTAATATAGTATTTCAGCTCCTGGCGCAGCCGGTGTCCCAGGTATTCCATACGTTCACCTCACTTCAAAGTAAATGCCCGAATGCCATATGCCTTCCCGCCGCTCTGAGCAGTCACACACTCCAGGCTGATCTGCTCCCGGCCCTTGGAGTCCGTGCCGGATACCCATACATAATAGGTCCCATCGGGCAGCCCCTCCTCCAGCAGGAAACCGGTTTCCTGGAGACCGGTGATCTCATACACCATATCCTGCATGGCACGGTCGGAATACACCCGGAGGCTGTAAGATACCGGGGGCGCCGTCAAAGAGCAGAACGGCTCCCAGGCGAACCGGACTGAACCGTCCGAATTCCGCATGGGTTCGGCTACATAGCCGGAAAGCGGATATTGGCGAGAGCTATTGAACATATCATAATTGTAGAGAATACTGTCGTATGTGCCATCAAGATAGGTAAGCCACTGATCTAATGTATATCTCCGCAAATCCGGAGACGGCTCTAGAGCCGAAGCCTTTTCCAACACAGATTTATAGGCTTCCACCAGCGCCGCCACACGCTCTCTGATAATATGAGTGTCCAGCAGCTCCCGCATTTTTGCGTCCAGTTTTTCGATGCCGCCGGGTATCTCCTGGAAATACCGGCGGTGCAGCCGTGAGGCCATCAATCCTTGAATACCGCGGAGGGACTCCGGCGCATTGGATGCAAACTCACCAAAAAGCAGGCTCCCGTCAAAATCCCAGTGTATAAAATACCATGTTCGGGAGTTTTCCGGATTGTAGAGCAGGAA
>NZ_CAJMXG010000450.1:0-1565 GCF_905219725.1 Oscillibacter sp. CU971 | reverse complement strand
GAGGAGTACGGGTCGGCCCGCTGGGGCACCGAAAAAGACATCAAGCCCTTTGTCGATCCGAAGTTTGAGAACAACATCATTTTGACAAAGACGGAGTTTCTCACCATGAACACCCGGCCCAAAAATCCCGCCAACGCCCGCAACCTCAACGCCTGCATCATTGGCTCGTCCGGGTCAGGCAAAACCCGCTTCTGGCTCACGCCCCAGCTACTCCAGGCGCATAGCTCCTATGTGTGCGTCGATCCAAAAGGCGGGGTGCTCTCCCAGGTGGGTGCTTTTCTGCAACGCCGGGGCTATCAGGTCAAAGTGTTCAACAGCATCGACTTTTCAAAATCCATGCACTACAATCCGCTGTCCTACATCCACAACGAGGCGGACATCCTCAAATTCGTGGACACCCTCATAGCCAACACCAAAGGCGAGGGCAAGGAGGGCGATCCATTTTGGACGAAGGCGGAAACGCTTTTGTACTGTGCCCTGATTGCCTATATCATTTTCGAGGCACCCGCCGAGGATCGGAACATCAATACCCTGGTGGATATGATTTCCGGCATGGACGTGAAAGAGGATGACGAGTCCTATATGAACGCGGTGGACTATATGTTTAAGGGCCTGGAAAGGCGCAAGCCGGATTGCTTTGCCGTAAAGCAGTACAAAAAATACAAATTAGCCAGCGGCAAAACGGCCAAGTCGATCCTTATTTCCTGCGGCTCCCGGCTTGCCCCCTTTGACATCCCCCAGCTCCGGGAGATCATGAGCTATGACGAGCTGGAGCTTGACCGCATCGGGGATCGGAAAACGGCGGTTTTCTTCACCATTTCCGACACCACCCCGACTTATAACTTCATTGTGGCCCTGGCCTTTTCGCAGATGTTCAATCTTCTGTGCGAACGGGCGGACAATGTTCACGGGGGCCGCCTGCCCCATCATGTGCGGGTGCTGTGGGACGAGGCGGCCAACACGGGGCAGGTGCCCTCCTTGGAGAAGCTGGTGGCTGTGATCCGTTCCCGCGAGGTAAGCCTGTGCCTGTTCTATCAGCAGTACGCGCAGTGCAAGGCCATTTACAAAGACAACGCGGAAACGATCCTGGGAAACATGGACAGCGTGATCTTCCTGGGCGGGCGGGAAAGCTCCACTATCAAGGAAATATCGGAAAACTGGCTGGGAAAGGCCACGATCTCCATGCAGACAGAGGGCCGCTCCCGTGGGCAGTCGGAAAGCTACAACCAGAACACCCAGCGGCTGGGCCGGGAGCTGATGACCCCCAGCGAGCTGGCCACCATGCCGGGCGACAAGTGCATTTTGCAGTTACGGGGCCTGCCCCCGTTCTTTTCGTCCAAATACGATTTGAAACAACACCCGAACTACAAGTACACGGCTGAGGCCGATAAAAAGAAAAACGCCTTTGACCTGGATAAGCTCATCAACCGCCGCAGGCGGCCTGGGCTTTCCGAGGCTTGTGAGGTGTACGAGGTAGACGTATCCGAAGCGGGGCCCGTAAGCGAGGACGAGGACATCCTCAATTACGACGACGTGGACGATCCGGATGCCTATGTATAAATCAC
>NZ_CAJMXG010000449.1:0-1572 GCF_905219725.1 Oscillibacter sp. CU971 | reverse complement strand
AGGCCTGTCTGTCTTCATTACCAGACAGGCCACAAAGTTAATGAGGGATAAAATGTAGGAAGTGGCAGAGGAGGAGGGAGCAAAGCGTTTTCTGGTTTTCCACCTTGCCAGCTTTTTGAGGTTCATGGCAGCAAATTTGAGCCTCACCCAGTTGGAAACCTGGGCCAGACCACGGTAAAAGGTATAGCGCATGGCATGCTTTTCTTTCGCATCCGCAAAGACCCGTTCAATGGTTTCTTTGCGTTTGGCGTAAAGGTCCTTGTATTCCGGGGTGTATCTGGCGTCATCGGCCAGTTCCTCGTAGTCTTTCCAGATATGGCGCTGGACAGTCTTCACGCAGTTTTTCGAGCGGGTGCATAAATGGCGGGAGGGACATTGGGCACAGATTTCCGGGTCGCTGCGGTATTCACGGTATCCATCCCGGTTGGTGGTGCGGTAGGACAGGATGTGGTATTCCGGGCAGATCACGCAGTCATAATATTCATCATAGACGTAAGACCACCAGGGATGTCCGCCCTTCATCGTCATGGGCCGCTTGTAGGCTGTAGACAATACCCGGCCATCTCGAAATACCTTTTTGCAGATATGCGGGGTCTTATAGGCAGCGTCCGCCACCACTGTTTCCACCTCTGGAAACGATTGAATCAATTTGTCGTAAACATCGTCAAACGCCACGCTGTCATGGACATTTCCGGGGGTGACCACTGCTTCCAATACGTAACCGCTCTTGTCACAGGCGGTATGGGCCTCATAAGCGAAGCACCGCTTGTGCTCCCCCTTGTGGAACATTCCACACTCCGGGTCTGTGGTGGATACCGTTATGGTTTTCTGCTTTTTTGCCGCTTTCTTCCTCCGGGCCTGCTTCTTTTTTGAGGTGTTGTCCTGTTTCTTCCCTCCAGCTTTGGGCGGTTCATCTTCATCATCCAGTGGCTTTTTTCCATGAGCCTCCCGGTCCGCGTTCACTTCCGCCAGCAGTTCTTCCTGGTATCGTTTTGCTGCTGCCGGTACTTCCTGCTTGATTTTCTTGTTCAGATTTGCGCTTGCCTTGATGTGTGTCCCGTCTATAAATACTGCTGCTGGGGTCAGTGCTCCTGCACTGCCTGCCTCCTCCAATATCCACCGAAACACTGCCTCTATGGTCTCCGAAGTAAACCGGTGCCGGAAGTTGTAACTCACCGTGGAAAAATGGGGCAGCTCCTCGCTCAGCGTGTACCGCAGAAACCACCGGTATGCTACATCTGTCTGGGCTCTGCGTAGCGTTCCACGCAAAGAGGTATTCCCATCCAAATGCTGCAGCAATACGATTTTGAACAGCACCACTGGGTCGATGCTCCGCCGGCCCTCTTCTTCGCTGTACAACGGCTCCACGATCTTGTACAATTTCTCGAAATCTACCGCTGCATCCACCTGCCGCAATAGATGTCCCGGTGGCACCAGGCTTTCTGTATCCACCATTTCTATAACCCCTCGCTCATTTTTCCCTCGCTCCAACATATTCCTCACCCCTTACTCCCTATTTTATCATCTTTACATGAAAAAGTCTGCCGGTAGGCAGACTTTTTCGACAAGCTG
>NZ_CAJMXG010000448.1:0-1580 GCF_905219725.1 Oscillibacter sp. CU971 | reverse complement strand
ATTATCGGAGAGCATGAGGGTAGATGCCAAGGGCATTTTGATGGAATGACCTTGGAAGAAGCACAGGAGGCCGTAAGGCAAAATAAATGGTGGCAATAATACACACAGAATAAAAACCTTGATCCTCGAATTAACGCAAGAATGAGAAAAAGGAGTTTTACACTATGAGAAAGACGAGAATGTTTTCCAAAATTGCAGCTATGATGCTCGTTGCCGTCATGGCCTGCTGCATGGTCGCATCGGCCTATGGGGAGTACAAATCCTCTACCACCTCCCTTTACGGGAATTGTGAGTACCTGGCCCACTCCACGCTGTATGTTGACGGCGGGAATCAATTCCGCGCAGGTGCTACAGTACGGACCGCAAACGGTTCCTATGTAGGCAGCGGCGCAATTAGCCTGATGGCTACCCTTATAAATGCATCCAACGGCAGCGTCCTCGCACAAACTGGGGAAATCCCGCTCCCTTCTCGGAACTATTTTCACATGGTCACGACCGATCCGTACTGGACTACGACCAGCGTTGCTGGTCTTGGCTGGGCCCGTGTCGATGGGAGTCAGCTGATGCGTCTGCGTGAAACCAACGCCAGCGCATACCTCCGTTCTGCGAACATGGCAAAGCAGGTTTCCACACTTGCTGAGAGCATGCTCACCGAGGACGGTACCTATCCTGTAAACACTGCGGGTGAAACCTATGGCTCTGTGCTCCTTGCTGATATGGTTGGCGAGGACCCCGATCTGATTTCCGCTACCAACCAGAAGGGCGTTGACGGCTACATCCGCGTTGCGGATGTCCCCACAATCAATCCTGCTGTTTCCACAGCGGCGGTCCAGATGATTCCTCTGTATGACATGAACGGCAATGCGATCGGTTCCTTCGAGCTTGATATCCCTGAGGTTGACAGCACCAACACGCCTAACTTTTAAACGGCGCGGACCAATGTGGAGCAGCTCTTCGGGCGGTAAATGGTGCAGACATTTGCCTGTATGCTTCGTGGCACCGAACCCAGGGGTGCCGCAGATGTGTTCATTTCCCTGATGCAGTACAAGTGAACAGCATGCACCCAACACCAGGCGGGGCCTGCATGGTCAGGCCCCGCCGTAAATCATCAAAGCAAGAGTTTGGAGGCTGTCCGGCAATGGAATTTGGCTACACGATTCCCCTGCAAAGGCACATAAGCCGAAACCGATGATCCCACACCACCGGGGGCACGAAAGGAGTAGTCCAATGCAATAGAGAGCTTAACACACCCACACACAAAACACTGTACAAAGAAAAGGAGATTCAACATGAAAAAAATGAAGAAACTAACATCCCTGCTTCTGGTCCTGGTTATGAGTCTGGCCTTGGTCATCCCCTGCTTCGCCGCCAAACCGGACACCGCTGGCAGTGATACCTATACTGATCCCGACATCTCTGCAATGGCGGCTTCTCCCACGGAAAACACCATTGTTGACCGTGCTCTGGAGGAAGTCACTGGACTCTACACAGACGTTTACATGATCTCTGACGCATCCGCTCAACTGATGGACCAGTCCATCGATGAGGACGGCAATACTGTTTATATCGTCGAAACATCC
>NZ_CAJMXG010000447.1:0-1583 GCF_905219725.1 Oscillibacter sp. CU971 | reverse complement strand
GTATATGGAAGAAGCGGGAATTTTTTTCATTTCACTTATTATCAGCCCGCTAATTGTATCTTTTATAATCGCATTTTCAGGCCCAAAAAAGGCAGATATACCAGGAATAGAGTTAAACGTACGGAAAAAACAGCGGTTTGAGCGTATCAGATAGATCTTCAAGGAGCAGTTTCCTGCCAATGATTGTCCCGTCATGTTCTTGCGCGGAGCGGTGCTAAAAGATAAGACAACGGGCAAGAATCTGTTGCAGTTGAAGTTTATCAACTCGGGAACGCAGACCATCAAATCCGCATATGCCGCTATTGATTTCATTGACGATGCGGGAGATATAATAGCGAATGGCACAACGATTCAAGCGGAGTATCTGGACGTCAATTGTGCAAGCGGGGATACTTTCGGTCAAAAACAGTTGCTTGACTTGGGTGACATTGGGGCCATCCATATTGTGATAACTTATAACAAGGTGGTTTTCACTGACGGCACAGTTTGGAGGGCTGGGACAGACAGTCAGGTTTCAAGATCCATTCCAGTAACCTTGCTGAAAAGTGTCTTGCCGCCGGAACTGCAAAATGAAGTCAGTGAGGAAACGCTTTGTAAGCCGGGAACGCTGGGCGGTGGATTGTGGCGGTGTACTTGTGGCTGTTTAGTCAGAACTGCCGACGGGGACACTTGCCCGAATTGTCAGCAGACATTTGAACAGGCGCAGGAAACCGCAAGCGTCATCGTTCTTGAAAAGCGCAACCGGGAGAGGATTGCGGAGCAGGAGCGAGCGGCACTGGATAAACAGGTGGCAAAGAAACAGGCCAAAAGCTATGTTTCCCAATTTATTTTTTCAGTTGTTGCGCTTTATCTAGGAGCAGTAATCGGCTATGTTTCTCTTGCACTAGTATTTGGACAAGGTTTACGTATTCTTGAGACATTTTGGACGATTATTATTTTTCTATACTTTTTCGCTTATTTCTTGTGTGGTTGTATATCAATGATTATGACAGCTATTTTGTTGCGTAAAGCAAGGAAAGACGGTGCCATTAAAGATGCAAAGTCGGCAAGAACAGTCATAAAAATTCAAGGGATTACTGCTTTAGCTGCGGCTGCACCTTATGTTTTCGGTTGCCTGATGACTCCGGTGATGATGCTACTGGACATATTTGAAAATTATCGGTCATATTACTGGACGAATGGATTTAATGGTATTGGCTCATTTGTATTGATATTAATGATAGTTGCATCAGCAATTTGTTTAATTCCGAATTTTTTGTACTGGTATCGGCTTCCATATATACGAAGCTGGCTGTCAAAGCAAAAAAACCTCAAAGAAAAAATCGCTCTTGCGATATGTGGAATCTTCGTCGTGATTGCAGTAGCGTATATTGCGCAAATTCCAAGCGCAATACATTATTCTTTTTGGGGCGGATTCACGTTTGACAGCGAAATCGTATTGCCTTGTATCATATCTATAGCTTTGGCCGCAGGTTCCATCTTCGTTTGCCGTAGGCTTCCAATTGTAAAAGGCTGGTTGGAGAAGCTGAAAAGCAAGAAGAGGGAAAAGTAATCGGCGGCAGCTCCTCCCCCTCCCTTTGCGG
>NZ_CAJMXG010000446.1:0-1584 GCF_905219725.1 Oscillibacter sp. CU971 | reverse complement strand
GATTATGGGNAGCGAGGCAGACGTTGCCTCCCCAGATGGAGGTGTCCTCAAAGTGCCCCACGCCTTTAGCCAGGGTAGCACTGCCGGTGCCCTCGTAAATCTTGACGCTGAGGTCCAGGACAGGGATTTCCAGTCTGCCCAGGTATCCGCCCTTGTAGTAGAGGTCCTCCGTCACCTCGGTAAAAGTGGCGGCATCTGTCACCGTAGGTCTGGTGGTGGTAGTGAGACTGGAGGAGCCGGGCTGATACACAGCCCCGCCGCTGCCGGAGGAGGGCGGGACAGTCGTGCCGCCACCGGAGGGCGCGAACACGGCGCTGTCGCTGGAGGGCGGAAGCACGACCGCNNNGGACATGCTGCCGTTGATCACGGCGCCGGTCCCGGCTNTGGCTTCCGGGGCCAGGTTGGGAGTGAGATAGTCCCCGCTGCCGGGGAGGTCCGCCGTGGGCGTTCCGAATCCGGGCGGGATCAAGGCGGCGTTTTTGCTGATATCCGCGTTTTTCCGTTCGCCGTTGTCTCGGGTGTGGACCACCTCAATGGANGTGGCCTTTCCGTAGTTGGGCCCGTCAGGAGCCTCCATGGTGTACTCCAGCGCCCCGGCGGAGACCGTAAGAGCCAGGGCCGCAAGCAGGGTCAAAAGAAGATGTTTTTTCATGTGGATTCCTTTCCGCCGCAGCCCGCTTGACTACTGGGCGGCGGCAATTTATAATTGAGAAGTTCCAATAATTTGAAAACAGTGGCAAAGGAGAAGAACAAATGCGATATGAACTGACAAAAGACCTTGAGACCGGCAACGCCGTCATCGACGGAGAGCACCGGGAGCTGTTCCAGGCGGTGAACCAACTGCTGGAATCCTGCGGGAAGGGGCAGGGCCGCGCCTCCATGGAGCCCGCAATCCAGTTCCTGATTGGGTATGTGGATAAGCATTTCAGCCATGAGGAGCGGCTTCAGCAGGAAAGCGGTTATCCCGGCATGTCCGCCCACAAGGCGTTCCACGCTGGCTATAAGAAAACGCTCCGGGAGATCGCCTCGAAGATTCCGGCGTCAGGGCCCTCCGTCGCGGATCTGAGCGCGCTGAACAAGCACGTGGCGGTCCTGGTCAACCACATCCGGGTGGAGGATAAGAAGCTGAGCGCCCACCTGAAGCAAAGGTAAGCGCCGTCACTCCGCTCCTTCCTCGGATTCGTGCCGCCGTTTCAGGAACAGCGCCGTTCCCATGCCTCCGCCCGCTAGGGCGATCACGCCCAGGGGGACCAGCAGGTAGGCCCAGTTGAAATGGAAACCGGAGTCGGCGCCGGGGTCCGCCTCTGTGGGGATAACGTCCACCGTGGGGGCGTCCCCCTCAAAGATGGCCACATACCGGGTCTTGTTCAGGGCGATCCGGCTGACGGTCCCCACATAGTTGGCGGTGACCGTGTAGCCTTTTACATAGCTGCTGGTGGCCGAGCCGCTGTAGGTGGCCACGGCGGTAAAGCGATCTCCCATGGCGTGCCCGTCCAGGCTGGCGGTATTGTCCGTCTGCCAGCTGATATCCTGGAGGGTCAGGGTGCGCCCGCCGTCCTGGATGGTCTTGGGGATGTACGAGGT
>NZ_CAJMXG010000445.1:0-1604 GCF_905219725.1 Oscillibacter sp. CU971 | reverse complement strand
AGGGGGAGGCGTGGCTTTGAAGCTTGTCATAAAGCTCCAGCACCAGCTCCGCCAGGGCGGAGTCGTCCCGGCCCGCCCCCAGGGTGTCCGCCAGCTGCTCGCCNCCGGGGGTGAGAGTCTCGTAAAACCGGGAGAGGGTCCGGTCCAGACAGCGGCGGCGGAGGACAAGGGCCTCCCCCTCGTCCAGGACCCGGAAGTCCGGGGTCAGGGCGTGCTTGTCCTCCTCCCGGGCCAGGAGGTGGGTATTCTCCCGGAGGAGGGCGGCGCAGAAGGCGTCCACCGTTTTGATGTCCGCCTNGTAGACCNGGAGGAGCTGGCGGCGGAGGTGGGCGTTGGCCGGGTCCTCTCCCATGCGGCGGGAGAGCTCGGCGGCGATTTTGCCCCGGAGCTCCGCGGCGGCGGCCCGGGTGTAGGTGATGATGAGAAAGTCGTCTATGTTCCGGCGTTCCTCCGTGATATAGCGGAAGAGGCGGTCCACCAGGACCCGGGTCTTGCCCGAGCCGGCGGCGGCGGAGACCAGCAGGCTCCCGCCCCGGTTTTCCACGGCGGCTTTTTGCTGGGGGGTGAGGGTTACGGGCATGTCAGTCCGCCTCCTTTCCTTCGATTCCTTCGATCTCCTGCCAGAACTCGCCGGGCTTCACCGGGAGGATGTAGTGCAGGCGGTCGCCGTCCCGGCCGTCCTGAAAATGGCAGGCGGGGGCCCAGTCACAATAGCGGCAGGGGCTGTCCTCCTCCGTGTGGCAGCAGGGGTCCGCGTCGATGACCCCGCCCCGGATCTCCCCGGCGATGTCCCGGAGGAGCTTGTCCACATACCGGCCCAGCTTCCCCAATTGGGCGGCGGAGGCAAGGCTCCCGGAGAGGTCCCCGCTTTTGTTCACCCGGAGGGGGAGGTACCGGGGCTCCGTCAGGGCCTCGTGCTCCATGGCCTGAAGGACCTGGGGCTCCGCCAGGAGGAGGCCGGAGCGGCGCAGCTGCTTTTCCCGCTCCGCCTGGAGCTTTTCCGGGGGGATGTTCCGCCGGGCGGAGAGAATGTCGTCCCGGGCGGGGAGGTAGAGGACCCCGGCGGGCTCGATCTCCCTGCCGAAATAGGANGGGCCCGCCTTGTGCAGGGTGAAGAGGTACAGGAGCATCTGGATGTCCAGGCCCATGCGGACCGCCGCGAGGTCGAAGGCCTTCTTGCCGGACTTGTAGTCCACCACCCGGAGGTAGAGTTTCCCGTCCTTCAGCCAGCCGTCCACCCGGTCCACCTTGCCCCCTATCCGCAGCTCCCCGTCCGGCTCGGAGATCACCACGGCGGGAATGTCCGATTCCGGGCCGTCCCCGAAGGAGAGCTCGAAGGCCAGGGGGACAAAGTCGGAACGGCGGAGCTCTTCCGCCGCCTGGTCAATGACGGCGTAGGCGGTCGTGCGCAGACGGGCGAAGAGGTAGCGGAAGCGGGCGTTCCGGTTCTGGAAGTTGCGCAGCTCCTTTTCCACATATTCCTCGATGTACTTGCGGATGAGGGCATGGAGGGCGTCCTGATCCACCTGGGCAAAGCCCCCCAGGGCCTGCACGTCCCGGGTGACGCGCTCCAGGAGGAAGTGGAGGAAGGTGCCGATTTGGGG
>NZ_CAJMXG010000444.1:0-1619 GCF_905219725.1 Oscillibacter sp. CU971 | reverse complement strand
AAGGGAGGCTTTCAACGCAAGAACGGTGTCGGTGATCAGCTTGACTTCCTCCTCGCTGCAATCCGCTACCAGCTCCCCCAGCCAGCTGTCCCGCACAGGCCGGGCCTGCTCCACGTCCATGCACAGCAGCTCGTCCATAGAACAGCCCAGTGCGTTGACAATATCCACCATGACCTGAAGGCTGGGAATACTGTTGCCGGTCTCAATGTGGCTGATATGCGTGACCCCTACCCCAGCGGCCTCCGCCAGCTTCTCCTGCGTCAGTTTTTTCTCCAGGCGTACCGCACGAATGCGCAGCCCAACCGTTTTATAGTCAATCATACCGCAAGTATCCCCCGAATTTTTAGATACTTGTATTGTAAGTGCAACTTGGCTATGTTATAATAACCCGTAAGTGCAACAGACTTTATAAGCATAGTTGCGGAGAAAAATCTGACAAGGATATGGAGAAAAATGAGTACCTGCTTTTTCATTGGCCACCGGGACGCTCCGGACAGCATCCTCCCCTCCCTGTCCGCCGCGATAGAGGCACGCATCGTGGAGGACGGCGTGGATCAGTTTGTAGCCGGCAATTATGGACGGTTCGACTCACTGGCGGCACAGGCCGTCCGGAAGGCGAAGAAGCAGCACCCGGATATCCTGTTGTTTTATCTGCGGCCCTACCATCCAGCGGAGCGGCCCTTTACCCCCGCCGGTTTCGACGGCTCCTTTTATCCGCCAGGGATGGAGACAGTCCCGCGGAAGCTGGCAATCGTCCGGGCCAACCGATACATGGTGGACAACAGTCAGTTCCTCATCGCCTACGCCCGATACACGGTCAGCAATGCGTGGGAGCTGACCGAGTACGCCTGGAAAAGAGAGAAAAAGGGCCTGATTCATGTAGAAAATCTGGCGCAAGTATGAACTTCCCGCCACATTTTGCGTCTGATACAATAGACGTAAATAGCAGTTGAAATTTTTTTGAAAAATTGCTGTAAGGTTTTCTGGTTCTTTGCTGTCTTATAAGATGAAGGGACCTTCAAAAGGACAGAGAGGTGGGATCGCATGGAAGATCGCCAAATTGTAGAGCTGTACTGGCAGAAGAACGCGGACGCTATATCCGAGACATCCAGCAAATACGGGGCCTACTGCTTCACCATAGCGGATCACATTCTGAACAACGCGGAGGACTCCGAGGAGTGCGTCAACGACACCTGGCTCCACGCCTGGAACGCGATGCCGCCCCAAAAGCCCAACGTGCTTCGGATGTTCCTGGCAAAGATCACCCGCAATCTGTCCGTCAACCGCTTCAACGCCCGCAGCGCGGAGAAACGCGGCGGCGGGGAGATCATTCTTGTTCTGGATGAACTGGCGGACTGTCTGGCCGGCGGGACGGATGCGGAGGCGGCATACGAGGTCAAGGAGCTGGAGGAGTGTATCCGGCGCTTCGTCCGGGGCCTGCCGGAGCGGGACGGGAATGTGTTTGTGCGCCGGTACTTTTTCACGGAGCCGGTGTCCTCTATTGCCAGACAGTACGGTCTGATGGAGAACCATGTTGCAGTGATCCTCAGCCGAACCCGAAAGAAACTCAAGGTCAAACTTGCAAAGGAGGGGTATTTATGAGGAGCATAGACCTATAC
>NZ_CAJMXG010000443.1:0-1634 GCF_905219725.1 Oscillibacter sp. CU971 | reverse complement strand
CACCAGGAAATGCTCCTCCAGCCTCCCCGCCGCCGCCGAGGCGGCCCAGGCCCCCCCGAAGGTGAGGAGGAAGCCCGCCAGAAGAGCCGCGAGGCAGAGGGGCCGCCGGGGACGGGGACGGTAAACCGTCAGGTAATGCCCCAGCAGGGTGTAGCCAATAGAGGAGTAGGCCAGGTTCAGCCGCCACTGGACCGGGACGCCTCCCAGAAGCGTAAAGGGCCAGAGGGTCCGAACCGTGGGGTACAGAATGCCCAGGAGGAACCACAGCCCCAGGGCATACTCCAAAGACTGCCGGTCCCCGTTTCGGACCAGGAGCCGGGTGACGGGCAGGAAGGCGTAAACCAGGAGCATGATGTGGAGATAATAGAGATGCTCCTCATGCCGGAAGAGGAGGAGGTTTTTCGCCGCCGCCTCCAGGTCCCAGGGGGTGAGGCTGTCCAGCAGCCACAGGTAAACCAGCTTATAGCAGGCCGCCCAGNAAAACAGCGCCGCCAGAAGCCGGGCCATGCTGCGGGTGTAGAGCCGTTTTATNGGCAGCTCCCGCTCCGGCGNCAGGAGCAGGGCCCCGCTGGCNATNAGGAACAGGNGTACCGCCGGACGGGCCAGGGCATTCCAGAACAGGCCGGACAGCCAGGGGGCGGAAACCGGGCCGGAGAGGCAGCCCGCGCTGGCGTGGATCAGCAGGACGCCAAAAATAGCGGAACTTTTTACCAGGTCAACCGTCCGGTTTCGCGGGGGGGGGTAAATTTTGGAAATCATGAAAGCGCCTCCTTGGGTTCCGCCGGGACGCCGGTTTCCACGGGCCCATCGTTGGTGTGTACGTTGATGTACCGCCCCTTCAGCTTGGAGTGAAGAATCGTCTGGCTGNAGTACAGCCCCCCGTAGCCGGAGAGGACATAGCTGACACAGCAGGCCAGCGCGTAGTACAAAAGCCCCCCGCTTCCAAAGAGCTCGATGGCCAGGGCAATGGAGGCCAGGGGGCAGTTGGTGGCCCCGCAGAACACGGACGCAAGGCCCAGCGCGGCGGCAAAGCCCGCCGGAAGCCCCAGCACGGGCCCCATGGCGCAGCCGAAGGCCGCCCCCACGAAGAAGGAGGGCACCACCTCCCCGCCCTTGAAGCCCGCTCCCAGGGTGACGGCGGTGAAGAGGATTTTGAGCAAGAACGCCTCCGGCCGGACGGCCCCCTGCTCCACGGCGGCGGCGATGACCTCCATTCCCGCGCCGTTGTAGTCCGTGGCGTCGCAGAGCCAGGTGAGGAGAATCACGGCGCAGCCCCCGGCGAAGGCCCGGAGCCAGGGATTGGGAATCCGCTTGTGGAGCTGCCACTCCGCCAGGCGGATGGTCCCGCAGAACACCACGGACAGCAGACCGCACAGGGCCGCCAGAATTCCCGCCCGGACCAGCAGGCCCGCCGCCGGCTCGGGAGCCGCCACAGCGAAGGCGGTGGGGGCCACACCCAGCGCCCGGGAGATGCCATAGGCCTCCAGGGCCCCGATAAGGGCGGGGAAAAAGGCGGCGTGGTAGAAGGAGTCCACACTGACCACGGCGATGGAGAACACCGCCGCCGCCAGGGGCGTTCCGAAGAGGGCGGTGAAAAAGGCCGCCATGCCCGTGGTGGTGGCAATGCGCNGGTC
>NZ_CAJMXG010000442.1:0-1648 GCF_905219725.1 Oscillibacter sp. CU971 | reverse complement strand
GCGTATAGATAGTGGAAGGAATCCCCCAGGAACAGCAGAAAACCACCATAGAGAATCACATGGATGACCATGATGAGCTTGGCGGAATAGGCCGGCAGGTGCTTGAAGAAGAAACCGCCGAACACCGCCGTCACCACCGGCAGGGCGATGAGCATCATCAGGGAATCCAGGAAGGTTTTGAGTCCGGCGGGGAAGAAGTAGATCAGGGGGCCGACGATGGTGGTAAGGACGGCAAAGACAATGCCGATATTTTTTCCCACCTTGACCAACTGCTCCTCGGAGGCGTCCGGCTTGATGAACTCCTTGTAGATGTCCATAGCGAACATGGTATCCACGGAGTTCAGCACGGAGTTGAAAGAGGACAGGATCGCCCCCAGCATCACCGCCGCGAAGAAGCCCATCAACACCGGCGGAACCACCTGGGCCACCAGCTGGGGATACGCTTCGTCCATATTGGTGACCTGGTTGCCCTGAAGCTCAAACATGGCGAAGGCGATAACGCCGGGAAGGGCCAGGTACATGAAGCCAATGATTTTCAGGAAAGCGCAGTAGAGGGCGCCTTTCTGGGCCTCTTTCAGGTCCCTTGCCGCCAGCACCCGCTGGATAAAGGACTGGTGGGTACACCAGGACTGGAGTCCCAGGAAAAACAGCCCGGTGAACACCGTGGGCCAGGGTACCGCCGGAGGCAGAGAATCCGCCGGGGCTACGGAGTTCAGCATGTCGGAGTAGTTGTCCATCAGGTAGCGGAAGCCGTCGATCATCCCGGAGCCGCCGGAGGCTTTGCTGAGGGCCGCCAGGGCGAAGAAGGGAATCATGAAACCGCCGATCAGCAGACCCACGCCGTTGACCGTGTCGGAGACCGCCACGGCCTTTAACCCGCCGAAGATGGCGTAGATGGAACCGATGACGCTGATGAGGATACAGAGGATGATAACGGCTTGGAATTTGCTCACTCCTAAGATACCGGAAACATTGAAAATGTTTTCAAATACCAGGGAGCCGGAGTAAAGAATGACGGGAATCTGTACGACAAGGTAGAGTACGATGTAGGCAATGGAGAACCAGAGCTTAGTGTTGCGGTCATAGCGCAGACCAATCAGCTCCGGGATGGTGGTGATACCGCTTTTCAGGTACTTAGGAGCGGCGAACAGGGCCAGGACGATGCAGCAGGGAGCCGCGACGATCTCAAAGGCCATGGGGCTCATGCCCACGCTCCAGGTCTGCCCGTTGGTGCCCACCAGTTGCTCCGCCGACAGGTTTGTCAGCAGCAGGGAGCCTGCGATGACGAAGCCGGGAAGGCCCCGCCCGGCGAGGAAATAGCCGTCAGCCGAAGTCTGATCGTCCCCTTTTGTTTTCCACCAGGAGATGACCGCCACAAGGATTGTGAATCCAACAAAGGTTACCAAAGTCCAAATCATGGTTTTCCCCTTTCTCGTTTTTATTTCATTCATGGGATTTGCTTTGCAGGGACCGCCGGGAGAGCTGCGGGCAAAATGGAGTCCGCAGCTCCGACGGTTGCGCTTTGTTTCCGAGAAATTTGAAAAAATGTCAGCCTTTGGCGAAAGCTATGCATTTATTTTATAGAGATACGAAGCCTCTGTAAATGGGCGGCCTTGCCCCTTAGTTCATTCATTTTGCTTTTATTTGG
>NZ_CAJMXG010000441.1:0-1665 GCF_905219725.1 Oscillibacter sp. CU971 | reverse complement strand
GAGAGGAATAGCAGCCCCACTAATTTTATTACGTGCGTTTGCACGGGCTTTATTCAAACTTTCTCAATTCTTTTGAACCGTGAGTATCATGCGATTAAGGCATCGAGGGAGACAGCACTCCCTCGGTGCCTTTTCATTTTTGCTGAAAGGGGGAAATCTATTGAAGTGGCCCTTTTGAGAAAATCTATTTCGACGTAAATTGGGATAATATATATAAACCACCCCCTTGGTTTTTCAAAGAAGCGCGAACAACTTTACGGTTGTTCGCGTCCTTTTTTTCTTTCGACTGGTTTCGACTGTATTCTCTGTTGTATTTCGGGGAATGTAGTCGAAAGCAGTCGAATATTTTTGCTCATTTTTGCAAGCATAAGCGGATTTTATTTTATTTTGGTGCAATCAGAAATTTATTTGCTGTCTGTGGCAAATCGTGTTACTACGCTCGTGTCCGCGCGCCTCCCCGGAAATCTGAACCAGGACCTAACCCCATTCAGATTTTTGGAGGCAAGAAAATGGCAATAAATGCACATCTAAAAATTTTTCAAAACTTTTTTCAAAATCACCAAGTGAGCCTTGGTGTATTCCTGTTAGGATTATTTATGGGGCCGGAGAGGAAGGGGGTGAGCACATGGGCGTATACGAACGCCGCCTGATGATTGTGGAAATGTTATCCGTTGCAAAGCGGATTACATACCATTATCTGGCGCAGGAACTCAATGTTTCCGTGGAAACCATTCGCACGGACATTATCGCGCTCATGTGCATCTACCCTATTGAGATTACCCGTGGCCGTAACGGTGGTGTTAAGCTGGCGGATGGCTACCCTGTCCGCCGCAAACCGCTGGGCGAAGAAGAAACCGCGTTGCTTATGAATTTGAGGGCGCAGCTCACGGGCGAAAAACAGAAAATGATGGATAACATCATCCTCCAACTCGCAGCCCAATAACCTATTGGTAGCACCTTGACAAACAGCGGGACAAGCTCCCGCTCATAATCAGTATGTAAGTGCTGCATCCTGCATCAGCCGCACAATCGCCACGACTGCCTGCGGGCCTGGAACCAATGAAAGGGGGTGGACCCTCGTTCCCCGCCCGTCAAAACGATCACATCAAAGGTACGAGCGACACCTGGGCGGCTGTCCGGCGTTGGCAACGCCGCAGACGCGGGAAGCACCGCAAACACCCGTATCGCAGGGTAAAAGGGAGATGCTGGGGGAACGGCCTGGGCAGCTTAGTCACCTGCCGCCACCGTCTGCTGGCACCGCGTCAACCCGCCATGGTTGGGCTTACATACTCCCGTGCCGGGGGAGAGCAGCAGGGCGGTCATGCCGCCTGATAATACGGCACACATTTTTCATAAAGGGTGTTCAAGGGAGCCCGCGCCGGTCATATTTCCTTACAGTATGAGGACACAGCCAGGACCGGCGCGGCCCTTCCCGCCCACCGGATGAAAGACCTGGAGCCATAGGCCAACTGCGGCCCCAGGTGTTCCATCCGGTAGGGATGAACGATAACAGGCCGGAGGCCAGGGAGGTGAAAATATGCTTGTTCCAATCAGTGAAATCAAAGTCAACGCTGGACGGCGGGAGGCGGACCCGGAGGGAGTGCAGGAGTTGGTGGACAGTATTTCCAAGGTGGGCTTGCTCAACCCCATCACCATTGACCGGGA
>NZ_CAJMXG010000440.1:0-1669 GCF_905219725.1 Oscillibacter sp. CU971 | reverse complement strand
TTGCGCCCTTCGGCCGGGCTGGGACTGGAAAAGCGAGGAATTCATCCCCCAATATGGTCCCTTTATTGGACGTTTCCACTGCCTTCGTCTGTTTGCCTGCCTTTTACCTGCTTTAATCAGTGCTTCCTTAAATATGCAGAATACGGCGAATATGGGAAAAATAGGTCAGAAAAAGAGCCGGGCGGTCAAACAAGGCGCCCATAAAGGGGAAAAGATACAGAAAGCCATATCAGACTTGGTACATCCATGACGCCGCCTCTCGTTGGACAAGGGATAAGGCAGAGGAGCGCGGCATGCCGGAGGAATGGGAGAAGCTGTATTACAGGAACTAAGGGACTGTGCCGCGAGCCGCCTGCCGTATCGTGTGCGTGCCACTAAAGGGCCTGGCCGTGCTGACTCCTGCCAAAATTTTGGAAAATCACCTACAGCAGGCAAAATTCGAGGGCTTGGCCCGCTCAGCGGGGCAATGTCCATCGGCCGGGGGCGCCGGAGCAGCCCCCGGCCTTTATACTGCTCGGTTATGTGCTTCCACACTGTGTTGACGCTCATGCGAACGGCTTCGCCGATGGACCTGTAGCCGGACCAGCACTGATCGGCCTCGCGGTCCCTGTGATGCAATTGTGAAAGCTATTGACATCGGGACAAGACTAATGATAAGATGTGCAAATAAAAAGTCAATATCGAACCTCAAATCTAATCTACAAAAGGAGCGTGCTAAAAGTGGAGCATATTGGTGAAAACGAAAAGCTGTTTCAGCAGATTATGGCATTGATGGAGGCACATTTCGGGAAGAAATGCGAGATTGTACTGCATGATTTTACCGCTGAACATGACCATACCATTGTAGACATCCGGAATGGGGAGATTACAGGCCGGGCGGTGGGCGGCTGCGCTACGAACCTTGGGCTGGAGATTATGAATGGAACGGTATCTGCGGAAGATAAGTTCAACTATATCACATATGCGCCGGATGGCCACATTTTGCGGTCTTCGTCTATATATTTTCACAACAGCCACGGAGATCCGATAGGGTCTCTTTGTTTGAATCTGGATATTACAGATACAATCTATTTTGAAAAATGTCTGCGGGAATATAACGATTTTCGGGAAAATGGCAGCAGCGATACCTCCCAAGAAATATTTACACCCAATGTAAACGAACTGCTGGACCGATTGATTGAGCAGAGCATAGTAAAGTATGGTAAACCGCCCAGGCTGCTGACAAAAGAGGAAAAGATGCAGTTTATAGCAGACCTCGATGCCAAAGGAGCCTTTGTGATTACAAAATCCAGCGATCGGGTATATTCGTTATTGGGAATCTCCAGGTACACATTTTACACGTACCTGGATTCTGTACGCAAAATGCAAAAGGAAAAGGCAGAGCACCCGGCCAAGCAAAGCTGATAGACTTTTTGTATACCAGACAAAAAATATTTTGTCTGGTAATTTGATAAAAAGTATTGACAAGATTCGACAGATCGCTTATACTGTAGACAATGACAAAAAGCCCGGGGCTGTTGGGCTATATTTTGACAAAATGATTCGCATCCAAAGGCGAATGCAACGATAATTCGCCTTTGGATATTTTTTACCAGTTGAAAAAATAAAAAGTATTTTTAAAAGACAAAATATCTTTTCTGGAAGCAGACCCTTTCCACGGGCAATAAGG
>NZ_CAJMXG010000439.1:0-1673 GCF_905219725.1 Oscillibacter sp. CU971 | reverse complement strand
CACCGGAAAGACTGTGATTCCCTTCTGCACCTCCACCAGCTCCGGGCTGGGACAGAGCGGCACCCTGCTGGCAGAGATGGCCAATGGCGGCAACTGGCAGGAGGGACGGCGCTTCTCGGAGCGGGCCTCTCAGTCTGACATCGCGGCCTGGGCCAACGGTCTGGACCTCCCTAAAGCAAATACCCAGCCCACACAGAGCGGTGAATCCAAGGTTCTTGTGGCCTACTTCTCTATGCCGGAAACCACCAATCCCAACAACATGACCACCGAGGAGGCCAACAGCACCGTAGTCATTAACGGCGAGGTTCTGGGTAACACACAGTATATGGCCCAGGTCATTCAAAGAACAACGAACGCTGACATCTATCGTATTGAGCCGCAGAACCCCTATCCCACCGACCACACCACCCTGGTTGCCCAGGCACGGGAGGAGCAGGATCAGGATACCCGCCCCGCTATCAAGAATGCTGTCTCCGATTTTGACAGCTATGACACGGTTTTCATCGGCTACCCCATCTGGTGGAGCGACCTGCCCCAAATCCTCTACACCTTTTTCGATACCTATGATTTCAGCGGCAAGACGGTGATCCCCTTCAGCACTCACGGCGGCAGCAGCTTCGCCGGAACACCCGCCACCATTCAGAGCCTGGAGCCGGGGGCGAAGATGCTGGANGGTCTGACAATTTCCCGGAACAACATCTAGGATGCGGAGCAGGAGATCGTCTCCTGGGTCAACGGTCTGGATTATTAAGAAGGAGTTTGCCATGAAGGTTTTACTGGTCAATGGCAGTCCCCACAAGGAGGGCTGCACCTATACCGCCTTGGCCGAGGCCGGGGCCTCGCTGAATCAGAGCGGGATCGGTACAGATGTGTTCTGGATCGGGAACAAGCCCCTCTCTGGCTGTATCGCCTGCAAGACCTGCGTCAAGAAGCACGCCTGCGTGTTCGATGACAAGGTAAATGAATTTCTGGAGTTGGCCGGAGACTATGACGGATTTGTTTTCGGAACGCCCGTCCATTGGGGCGGAGCTGCCGGAGCAATCACGTCCTTCCTGGACCGCGTTTTCTATGCTGACTTGAACGGCGGCGGCAATCGGTTCCTGCTGAAGCCTGCGGCGGCGGTCATGTCTGCCAGGAGAGCCGGGACCACTGCCACCTGGGATCAGATGAACAAGTATTTCGGCCTGATGCAGATGCCCATCATCACTTCCCGGTACTGGAACATGGTCCACGGTGCAAAACCGGAGGATGTAAAGCAGGACGCGGAGGGGTTACAGACCATGCGTGTCCTGGGCCGGAACATGGCATGGTTCCTCAGATGTAAGGAGGCCGGTGAGAAAGCTGGCGTTCACCTTCCGGAGCAGGAGCCGATGACCTTCACCAATTTTATCCGCTGACAGTACCGAACGCCCTTTGATAAAAACTCCCGTGCGGCATAACGACTTCGACCGTCAGGGCCGCAGTCCGCTCCGCACGGGAGTTTCTTTGTACCCGCTGGTTTAGCTTGAGTTAAAGTTCATGTGTTATCATTTCAACAATATCCCTCCACAAGAAGGAAGTGCCAATCAAAATGGAGAGCATTATGAAGAAGATGATTTCAGAAGCTGTACCAATAGGCTAAAACCGCTTGAGTAAAGTGCTGAAAGCAGCAATGGTGCAAACAGCTTGTGCAG
>NZ_CAJMXG010000438.1:0-1676 GCF_905219725.1 Oscillibacter sp. CU971 | reverse complement strand
CTTTGGCGCCCCCGGCCGGTGAACACCGCCCCGCAGAGCGGGTCGGGGACGAGAGTGCGGGGGTCTGTTTATGCCCCCTGGGGTCAATTCGGGGGCCTGCCTTTCCTCAAAGGCCCGCCGTTGGGCGGTTTTCCCGGGTTCCGTTCGGGGATATTGGCGCAAAAAGGGTGTCACGCAAGTGGAAGATCCCTTCGATGTCCTAACCATTGGTGAACCACTCAAAAACTGCGCCGCAATAAACAAAGAATACGTCCGGACCCAAAAGTCCGAAATGAAAATCTGAACTTTCTGATAACTCGGAAAAAGCGGCTGGATATTGAGTCCGCCAGATGGTAATGTGTGTCGCTGACAGGAGGTGGCATACATGGACTACGAGTACATGAGGGCGCTGCGCCAAAGATTTTTCTCAGAGCCGGACGTAATGATGCAAAGGGAAATTGAAGAAGGCTGGCGGTGTCTCTCAGACCGTGTGAGTAAGGAAGATCAAAAAAGAATCCTCAGACTGGTAGACCTGCAAGCGGCACTGCTCGAAGAAACCGCACTGGCAAGTTTTGTGTCAGGATTTCAACCGGCCCACGGAATCGCCGGTGAGCTAAAATCATATTCTTTCGCGAGAGATGAGGAGGCGATGGCAGAAGGAAGGAGGAGTTGCTGTGGCGAAGCGGAGAGCTAATGGAGAAGGCAGTATCCGCAAACGTAAGGACGGACGCTGGGAGGGCCGATACACAGCGGGCCGTGACCCGGTGACAGGCAAGGCGGTTTATAAAAATGTCCTCGGCAAAACTCAGGCAGAGGTCAAGGAAAAACTCAAAGCGGCCATTGAGAAGAGCGCGGTACGACCCGTGAGCATGGAACACTACACAGTGGGCCAATGGCTGGATGCTTGGATGGAGAATTATGCCGAGCTCCAGGTCCGCCCCTCATCCTACAAGACCTACCAAGGATTCATCGAGAACCACATCCGGCCTGCCCTTGGCGACATCCTGCTGGACAAATTGACAGCGATGGACCTCCAGCGGCTGTACAAACATCTGCTGGAGAGCGGCAGGGTGGAATGCGCTGAATCTCGGAATAAACCAAAGGGCCTCAGCGTCAAAACAGTACGGAATATCAACCAGATGATTTCCTCCGCCCTGAACTGTGCGGTGGAGCAACGACTGATTCCTGCCAATCCTACGAAGGGATGTGTCCTGCCAAAGCTGGAGAAAAAGGAGATGAAAATTCTACCACCGGAGAGTCTAGGCACCTTCTTCGAGGAGGCACGGCGCAGTGGTGTATTTGAGTTGTACTATATCGACCTCGCCACTGGCCTTCGACGAGGAGAACTGCTGGGACTGAAATGGAACGATATCGATTTGGACAAGGGCATCATTCATGTCCGACGGCAAATCCTCCGGCAGAATGGCAGGGTAGTTGAAGCACCCTTGAAAACGAAAAACTCCTACCGCAACATTGCGATAGGAGCGGACGCGATTGAAGTCCTCAAAGGGATGAAGCAGAAAGACGAGTACATTTTCCCTTCACCATTTGGAGGACCAATGTCCCCGGACAGCGTTCTGCATATGCTCCAGCGGGTGCTAAAGCGGGCAGGGCTAGAGCGGATACGCTTCCACGACTTGAGACACACATTTTCAGTTCTGGCCTTGCAAAATGTAGTAGACGTGAAAACCTCGTCC
>NZ_CAJMXG010000437.1:0-1682 GCF_905219725.1 Oscillibacter sp. CU971 | reverse complement strand
GCTCTATCATCGCCCATTGGATGTCGCTTAAATCGCTCGCATAGCTGCGTCGCTCATTTTTTTGTATCATTCCCTCATTATACTACTTTTTCCTCTATTGGTACAGCTTCTTACTTTTATAGAGGTAGAAAATGTATTCGGGCAAGCAAATTCCCTTGCACTGAAACCAGATAATATTTCCATCTTTGAAATAAAATGGTGCATTTTCTTTAACAATAAGCGGAACACCAATCGTTCCAACACCACTTATTAAAATGTCTCCGATTTTAGGTTTTCCGTAATCGGCAACTAACTTTTCGTATAATTCATTTGCAATAAACAGTTCATTATCAACATATCCATTTTCTGATAGCTTCACAAGCTCTCTTGTTCTATAAAAAGGAACTCCCGAATCCTTCCAATCCTCTTTATGCACACGTTTGCTCGATGTAACCTCATAACAATTACCAATGTAAGTCCAGCACCAATTCTCCGGAATCGGATACGGCTGCTCCTCCTCCGGCACAAACGGGCTAACAATAGCCTCTTTTTTCTTCGCCATCACTCCACCTCCGACAGTGCTTTCAGCTCGTTCACCACGCTCTGCAAGAGGTCAACGGCTTCCTCAAGCTGGGCGATGGCGTCCTCACCGCTCTCGATCGGGTCGGGCAAATCGGAATAGTCAACGATGGAATCATCCCGGATCAACCCCAGGTCAAGGCTGTTGCCCTTTTCTGCAATCTGCTCGCGGGTAAACACACTCCACCGCTCATCCTGTACAGCATGACGGTCTGTAGCCTCAAACGACGCCTCAAAGCCTGCGAAATGCTCTGTTTTCAGCGGGTTTGTCTTTCCGAAAGACGGCATATTGGTACGCATATCATAGAACCAGACTTCCTGTGTGTTGCCTTTGTCTGCTCTCCCACGGGTGAAAAACAGCACATTAGTCTTGACCCCTTGGGCGTAGAAAATGCCGGTGGGCAGGCGCAGAACCGTGTGCAGATTGCACTTGTCCATCAGGTCAACACGAATTTTCTCACCCTCGCCGTCCGCAAAGAGGACGTTATCCGGCAACACCACGGCGGCACGGGCCTTTCCGTCCGCTTTCAGGCTGCGGTAAATGTGCTGCAAAAAGTTCAGCTGCTTGTTGCTGGTGGTGAAGGTGAAGTCGTCACGGGTGGCGCGTTCACCGCCCTTTTTTGTCCCAAATGGAGGGTTGGTGAGAACCACGTCATAGCCCCTCATCCCCTTGCCGAGATTGGATAGGGTATCGCCCAGGATAATCTCTCCCTCCATATCGTGCAGCATGGCGTTCATCAGCGCAAGGCGGTGGGTGTCGTGTACCAGCTCCGTACCAGTAAAAGCCTCTGTCCGTTCAAAGGCGGCGGTATCCGCGTCCAGGTCAAAAAAGTCGTCGGTCTGGGCTGCAACATACTGATGGGCCGCGATCATAAAGCCAAATGTGCCGCAGGCGGGGTCGTTGCAGCGTTCCTTCGGCTGAGGCTTTACCAGACGGGTCATCACATCAATCAGCACGCGGGGCGTGAAATACTGTCCCGCGCCGGATTTCTTCTCGTTGGCATTCTTCTCCAAAAGCCCCTCGTACAGATTGCCAAGCCCCTCTTCACGGGCCGAAAACCAGTCCAGCCCGTCAATGGTCGTGATGATCTTTTCAAGGTTTTTCGGTTCATCAATGTTGGTAG
>NZ_CAJMXG010000436.1:0-1699 GCF_905219725.1 Oscillibacter sp. CU971 | reverse complement strand
CCCAAACTCCACTTCGTCACTGCACATGTGGAGGATCTTTGCCAGATACCAGAGGTTCACCAGGGGAATCCACCCGCACAGCGCCGCCAGGATGCGGTGCTTGACGCCCAGCTGCACCGAGGTGAGGTAGACCCGGATCATGCCGTTCCAGAAGACAATGGCTTCCAGAATCACCGCCAGCAGCACGCCCATCGCGCCCCCAAAATACCCCCACCAGTCAAGGAAGCTGTCTGCCGCAATATCGGCACACAGTACGTTCAGCCAGAGAAGCTGAAGCAGGACGGTGGCTGTGGCGGACACGCAGAACAGCCACAGCAGCTCACAGCCCTCCGCCAGCCGCTGGATGCGCTTGGTGGGGCCGGACTTCGTAATAGGCCGGAGATTCACCCAGAGGAACGCCGCCAGGGGCAGAAACAGCCACCCGGCACTGGAAACTGACCATTCGGCGTACAGCAGCCAGACCAGCGGCAGGGCATTCGCCGCCGCCGTCAGTAACAGGCAGTAGACAATCCGCCTGACATATTTCATAGAGCCGCCTCCCGTTCAACAGCGCCCACCGGCGCTTTTCTGCGTTTATAGTAGACCTTGCCAACGGGGTTGTCAAGCTGGGGTCTGGGTGGTTCTTTTCAGAAAACAGATTGAACTGGGACAGAGGAAATAGTATAATCAAGGAAACAAAACAGGATTTTACTTCGGCACATCAATTAAGGAGGAAATATAATGACATCGCAGGAAGAAAGAGAATTTGTGAAAGGCGCATTCCAAAAATTAAAAGAGCGGGGCTGGTTCCCCGGCCAGGAGTTCCAATCCTCTACCATCACCGAGGAGGAGATCGCCGCTTTTGAGCAAAAGCACCAGGTCAAGCTGCCCTCTATGTATAAGACGTTTTTGATGTCTTTCTGGCTTCCCGAAAACGAGTGCAATGAAGTCTGCGCCATCCGTGACGACGATAGATTCTTCTGCCCCCTCTGGCAGATGATCGACAGCCCCAGGACGATGGACGAAGTGTCTAAAAGCATGGAGACTCTACAGATCATCCGGGAGTTCTGCCAGCTGCCGGAGGACTGCTTCCGGAACCTCATCCCCATCGGCGACTGGGGTGCCGGCTGGGGCCCCCTGTGCATCGACCTGTCCCGACCGGAAGAAAAAACAGACCCGGACGACCCCTCCACCTGGTCCCTGGTCTGGTTCGACCATGAGGAGTTCGACTGGGACAAGACGTATCTCGGCGACGATGGCCTGCTCCACGGAAGCAAGGCCGCGCCGGACCTGAAAGCCTACTTGGAAGTATACTTTTACGGCTCCCTGGAGGCCGAGTACGAGCGGGAGACCGACGAGAAGCCCACCTACCAATGGTACCTGGACACCCTTAAACGATAGATTCCACTGTTATAAAGGACTGAATCCATCATGGAAACCGTCAAACGCAGCTATATGCTGAGCAAGAGGAAACCTGAAAAGTGAATACGCTGGCATTTTATGTATATCCGCTTCCACAAGGAACTTCATTCACTGCTGATGATCTTTCCGTTCCCGGAAATGTAGAAATGCTGTTTAATTATATGCAAATTTGGTTGGCTGCAATTTCAAAAGAAGGCTGGGAGTTTTTGATACAACAATATGGATATGAGAAACTTTTTGAAATCAATATCAAATCAGACTGGATAGATTGCGAAGAATTAGATGAGTTTATAGAA
Organism: Oscillibacter sp. CU971; assembly: GCF_905219725.1. Classification (NCBI taxonomy): domain Bacteria; kingdom Bacillati; phylum Bacillota; class Clostridia; order Eubacteriales; family Oscillospiraceae; genus Oscillibacter; species Oscillibacter sp. CU971. The sequence continues at coordinate 2 of NZ_CAJMXG010000436.1, read as the reverse complement.
GC
>NZ_CAJMXG010000435.1:0-1725 GCF_905219725.1 Oscillibacter sp. CU971 | reverse complement strand
TCGCATAGCTGCGTCGCTCATTTTTCTGTATCATTCACTNATNTNNNTACNTNTCCCTCTATTGGTACAGCTTCTTACAAATTGGGCAGTTCGTTCGCCGGAGGCTGACAGCTGTGCCCCTGGCAGACATAGAAAGTCGTCTTTCCATTTTTCAGCGGGTAATCTCCGTCCGGTTCCCGCAAAACCACAGTTGCCTCCGCCGGACCCAGCAAAGAGGCGCGGCCCTGCTCCCATCTCTCATGAATTATCGTCAGCAGTTCCCCAAAGCTCACCATGCCGCCTCTCCGCTTCTTGGGGAAATAGGTCCCGGCAAAAAACGGCCTCTTCTCCGGCGCAGAAACAAGCTGGCGGGTCAGCCTCCGCCGCCTGTGAATGCCTGGCAGACGGCCATATAGACGCTGTCCACGTCCGGCCGTGCCTCCCGGCCCGCCTTGACGGAGATAAACCAACGGTTCAGCAGTTCCGTCGTCTCCTGGTCCTCGAAGCTCTCATGGGCCATAATGTGGCACCAGTGACAGGCGCTGNAGCCGATGCTGAGGAAGACGGGCTTGTCCTCCTCACGGGCCCGGCGGAACGCCTCCTCGCTCCAGGGATACCAGTCCACGGGGTTGTCCGCGTGCTGGAGAAGGTAGGGGCTGGTCTCGTGCTGCAAATGGTTCGGCACAGTATCACATTCTTTTCGCAGCTAGGATGACTGTGACTCTGTGTATTTATACTTGGAACGGCTTGTGAAATGCAGGCACTTCTGCAGGCGTCCGCGCACTTCCCGCAGCGGATGCACTTCGGGGAACGGGAAATCTCCTGTACGGAAAGAGCAACCGGACNGGCCCGCTCACAGGCCCCGCAGGAGACGCACCGCTCCTGCTCCCAGCGAATCTGCACGAGACTGAAGCGGTTGAACCAGCCGTAAATGGCCCCTAGGGGGCACAGGCATTGGCGGAAGGGGCGGAACACCTTTGCGGAGAGCAGGACGATTCCAAGCAGGACGCCCAGCTTCCAGAGGAACAGCCCGTCGGCTTGGCTGCGCAAGGATTTGTTGGCGCCCAGCAGGGAGAGATACTTGCAGAAGGCCGGGACCTTGGCAAAGCCTCCAAATAAGAACATGGAACCAATGCACACCAGCAGCATCAGCACCGTGTACTTTCCGTATTTCAGGACGCGGCGGCCGGGCAGATGCTTTCTTTTTTTTGAACAGGGGGATCTTACGCAGAAGATCCTGCGTAAGCCCGAAGGGGCACAGCCAGCCGCAGACGAAGCACCCCAGCAGACTCCCGAAGGCGAAGAAAAACCCAAAAGCGGCGAAGGGTACCTGAAAGCCTCGCTGGTTCAGCAGGGCCTGTAAGGCTCCAATGGGGCAGGAGGCTACGGTCCCGGGGCAGGAGTAGCAGTTCAAGCCCGGCACACAGGCGTATTTCAGCCCGCCACGGTAAATCTTCCCGTTCAAAAACCCGTACAAATATCCGTTGGTCACGATGGTAAACAGCAGCTGCACGAGCAGTCGAAATTTATTCCTCATAGGTCACCCAATTCCGACGCACTCCAGGCAGAGCATCACTGCTTTTGCCAGATCACGGCAAGCTGCCCCAGAACACCCCCGATTCCAAGGAAGATTCCTCCGGCCAGAACGCTCCATATCCAGGCGCAGGTGTTAAGGAAGCACTGATTAAAGCCGGTAAAAGCCAGGCAAACAGACAAAGGTAAAGGAAACGTCCAATAAAGGACCAT
>NZ_CAJMXG010000434.1:0-1726 GCF_905219725.1 Oscillibacter sp. CU971 | reverse complement strand
TTACAAGTATTACTCTACCCAGCGGCCTGTGGACATCGGGACATTCCCCAAACCGCCCCATAACGCCCCGGATGAGATCGTCAACTACGATCAGCGTATCCCTGTGGAGGGCGGCGCATTTCTGGCGTGGGGGCATCTGACCTATACAAAGCCGCTGACCGAAAGGCAGACGGCAGATTACGAGCTGCGGCCCGCCCCCGGCAATCCCGACAGGCCCCGTCCGATTGCCCAGAAGATGAAGGAGGCCGCAAAACTGGCCGGGGCTGACCGGGGCGATCCCGTCCACAAGAAAAAAGCCCCCGCCCGGGAGGAGCGATGACAAAGAAACGCCGCCGCCCCATCCATCTCCATGTGATGGTGTCCGAGGAGGAGCTGGCGCTGATCCGGGAGCGCATGGCCGAGGCGGGCATCCGCAATATGGGGGCCTATATGCGGAAAATGGCCCTCAATGGGTATGTGCTCCATGTTGACCTGTCACCCGTCCAGGAGCTGGTGTCGCTCCAGCGGCGGTGCTCCAACAATCTAAACCAGGTGGCGATCCAGGCGAATACCTACGGCGGCATTTACCCGGAGGAGATTACGGCTCTGCAACGGGACTATGAAAAGCTGTGGCGGCCCCTTTCCGATCTGCTGGAAAAGCTCTCCGCCATCGTGCGGCTCTGACCTGCCGGGGAGCGGTTTTGCCGTTCCCCGGCTATCTCGACTTCTGGACATTTTGTCCAGAGGTGGGGATAGCCGAGGCATCCTTGTTGGCCCCCTCCTGCGGAGTTATAATATACATATAGAGGCAAACAACGAACTTTTGTAGGAGGTATGAACGATGCGGACAATCTTAAAAATCATCGCGGCTCCCTTTGTCCTGGCCCTGATCCTCATTGTGGCTGTGCTTACGTTCCTGTCCTGCGTGGCGGGGGCGGTGTGCATTGTGGCTTGTGTGGGCCTGTCCCTGCTGGCGATCCTCTGCCTGCTGGCCGGGCAGACAGTAGGCTGCATCGCCATGTTTGTGCTGGCGTTCCTGGTTTCCCCCTTTGGGCTCCCGGCCCTGGGCGGCTGGCTGGTGGAGCGCCTGCATGGAGTGAAGTATGCGGCGATGGACTTTATGGCGAGCTGATACTTATGGAGAAAGTGTCCAGAGGTGCCGGGCGGCGGGTGAAACAGACCGCCGCCCGCTTTTTCTGCTGGGAAAGGAGGTGCGGCTATCGCTACAACTTACATCCGGCCCTACAAGGTGGCGGCGGGAAAAACGGCTGTCCAGACGATGGAGGATCGGTTTGCTTACGGGCTCAATCCGAAAAAGCTGGGGGCCGTATCTGCCTACCTCTGCGATCCGGCGTCGGCCCCGGCTGAGTTTCTTCTGACAAAGAGCCAGTACCAGGCGGAAACGGGCCGGGCCGTGGAGCGCGGGGCCCTGTTCTTTCAGATCCGGCAGGCGTTCCCGCCTGGTGAGGTCACGCCGGAGGAGGCCAACAAAATCGGCTATGAAACGGCCATGCGCTGGACAAAGGGCAAGTACCAGTTTTTCGTTTGTACCCACATCGCCAAAGGCCACATTCACAATCACATTTACTACAACTCCACGGCCCAGGACTGTTCCCGGAAGTTTCACAACTTCATCGGCTCCAGCTTTGCGGTGCGGCGGCTCTCTGACCGGGTGTGCATCGAGCATGAGCTGTCCGTCATTCAAAATCCAAAACAGCACAGCAAGGGCCGCTTTCTTCACTATGGC
>NZ_CAJMXG010000433.1:0-1726 GCF_905219725.1 Oscillibacter sp. CU971 | reverse complement strand
TCTCGCCGGTCTTGAGGTCGTGAATACGGAGCACGTTCTGTTTGAATGAGATAGCATCCGCGGTACCGAAGCAGTTCTCTGAATAGTAGAGCATCTGCTCCGGGGTCATCTTGTAGCCAATCGCGTCATTGACATACATATTCAAGGTCTTCTGCGATTTTGGCAGCTTCTGCCTGAGTAAGATTAAACGGGCGGCCAAATCGTGAAGCTCTGTCCCCCGCTGAGTCGCGATATGATTACGAAAGGCCGTAGCAACCTTGTCTTCGTCATAGTTGATCCAGTGATACTTACTCGCGCCGAGAAAGGCGTGTTGGCCTTCAAGGTTTGAGTGCCTGTTGAAGTTCACGCAATACTTCCTCCTTGTTCTCGGGGGAGATGAAACGAGAAAAGGACATGCTGTTCATCAACCCCACATAGTATTCTTGGTTCGGCTGTCTCTTGGCTTTCGCGGATTTCTTGCACTCCAGGGAGGCCCACTTGGCTCCGTACAGAATCAGAAGATCGGGGATACCCTGTATCTGATCCATCTTGAACACCATGCAGCCCGGAAAGAGTTTTTTGAGCTTCGCAATCAACCGATCCTGAAACCCACTCTCCAACCGCGCACTTCTCGCCATAAGCGGACCCTCCTTTCCAAAAGTAAAAGAGGAAGTGTGTCATTTTCAAAAATGGCGCTTTTATCCTCTCTCTTCATAAAAGGGCATGTTTTTTTCGCGTGCCGGAAAACAGCGCAAAAAGAAGAGCCCATGTTCCTTAAACACAGGCTCTCACAAAATATGGTTCATTTCCATCAAATCCCAGCGGTCACGCCGTCACCAGAAGTCGGGGCAGTTTTTGCAGACCATCGTATAGCATCCTCGAACCGTCGGCAAAATATACGACGATGGTCATGTAGTCGTACGGACGATAATCGACCACCAGCTTCGCCCAAGTAGGCAGCCGGGTCTTGAAGTCCTTGTAAATATCGCCCCATGTGATTTTCTCGCTCATAAAACCTCCTCATGTCCGTTTTGGACACTTGTCCACTCTTTTGAGGCCTTATGACTATATACCTTAAATTTTTTATCGCAATTACTTAAGAGAAAAAGTGGGCGAAGTGGGCAGAGAGCCCTCAAACCGTTGAAAACACTGGGTTTTTGCTGGCCACTTTGGGGTTTCAAAAGTGGCCAAATGGCCGGAAAAAGTGGACAAGTGGCCGTTTTCACTCTTTCGTGAGCCTTTAGAATCCGCTGCAAAAGTGGCCAGAAAATATGACCTGGAACTACCAAAAGTAGGAGCAGATTTAACCGCGAAAATGGCCCGAATCCTATCCTAAGTTAGAAATATTTCTATTCTAAGATAGACAAGACCGGGCCAAAATCGTACTCTTAAACTTACTTCAATCTCCGCATTTCCAATTCCCTCGCTTCCTCAAATGCTTTTTCCAGCTTTAACGCCGTCCGTACACTTTCCTCAAACGACCGCTGAGCCGCTTGAATGATCCGATCAACGATGGTATCGCCCCGCGAAATATCCATACTCGGCTGCTCCGCTGGTACGGACGGAATAAGGAACCCAACCTCCTCCATCCGCTTATGGCCACAGGTGGATACGAACGGACACGTCTGACACTTGGCGGCTAATTTTGATAAGCCCATTATGCTAACCTCTTTCCCACCGTTCATCCTTTGTTAGAAAGTTGCTACGACTCGGCATCCGGGCTAAATATGGCGGTCTGATTTTACAG
>NZ_CAJMXG010000432.1:0-1731 GCF_905219725.1 Oscillibacter sp. CU971 | reverse complement strand
GCATATACATATAGATTTCAAGCAGTGTCGGAATGGTGTTTTCCTTCAGTTCCCTTTCCCCCTCAAGCCGTTTTTGGGGGAAGTCCTGAATTTCAAATCCCCGTTTTTTCAGGCGCAGTCCCACAATTTCAAATAAATCTGTCGGAAACAGCGTCCGGCGCATGAGCAACGTATCAAAAAGGTCCACACTGATCACATCATGCGCGTCCACCAACCGGTAAAGGAAGGCCTTCGAGACTCCTTCGGTATCCGAAAACGAATATGCCGGTTTTTTCGGCGTGCGCAAATCATTCCCACGGGCATCCAGCAGCGCGATCCCGTGCTCCGCGCAGACATCCCCGATCCGCTTCGCGATTACCTTGCAGGACTCCGCCCGCGCCGCCGCGATAATCACGCGGACATTCACCCGAACCGCTTCCTCAAGGGAGATGATCGGAAGTTCATAAAGAACGCCGCTTGTCCGATAGCCGTCCAGCAGACCGATCACCTGATAACCGGGCAACTGCATCCGCACGGTTTCCGTCAGCGGGCTGAGGCCGTATATGGCGATCTTATCCTCTTTGTGCAGTACATTTTCCCACTCCAAAATCAGGTCCTCCTCTACACAAGGGTCGACAGCATCCGTGCCCGCATTATTGGAAACTATCGGTAATAGCTCAATGTACGTTCAATCCCGGCATCCAGGTTTACTCTGCTTCTCCAGCCCAGCGCCCGCAGCTTTCCGCTGTCGCCGGTCACCACGGAAAGGGCTTCTTTTACCTCCGGCGTATCTCGTTCCGAATGGTCAAATACGACGGATGCCTCTGGTCCCCAGTGTGCCGCATACAATGCGGCCAGGTCTTTTACAGAGCACTCCCCCGCCTCGTCGCAGATGTTATAGCACTCTCCCGCTTTTCCATAGAGCAAAGCATCCAACAGCCCATGCGTTGCGTCCGATATATACAAAAAAGAACGCACCGCTGTTCCGTCGCTCTTCAGCACAATTTGATTGTCCTCCCGCAGATGCCGGACAAAATCACCATGCAGCCTTCCGTCTGTCAGCGACATGCCGGGACCGTATACCTGGAATGGCCTTACCATGACACAGGGCAGGCCAAACTGTGCGCAGTAAAGACTGCATAGCGTTTCCGCGCTGCGTTTCCCACAGGAATACGCATTTCTTGCGTAATTCCAGTCCAAGGTCCCGAGATCTGCCTCTCGCCGGCGGCTCGGCTCCAAGCAATTCCCATAGACATCTACGCTGCTTAGCAAAAGGAACTTCGCGCTTTTCTTTCTCAGGGAAATATCCAGAAGATTCTGACAGCCCAACAGGTTAATCTGATATGTATCCAGCGGCTTCTCCTGCCGCGACCGAATCCCAGCCGGGCTGGCGGCATGAANGCAGATATCCACCTCGCCTTCCCAGGAGACGGGTTCCCTTATGTCCTGAATGATGAGTTTGAGATTGGGGTCTCCTAAATATGGAGCAAAACGCTCCTTTGCGTGTTTCCGGTTGCGGCACAAAGCCAAAACCTGCGTGCCTGCCCGGTTTCTTCGGTTGTTTTCCAGCAGCAGACGGACAAAGTACGACATCAGGAAACTGTCCGCCCCGGAAATCAGAACACTTTGACGGCGAAATCGTTCCAGGTCCTTTCGCTCCTCCAGAAGGGAAATGATGTCTTCCTCTATCAGCTTGTCCATTGTTCTCACTCCTGCCGGTTCTCTTTCTCGCAAAACAGCGGGTACAACGCC
>NZ_CAJMXG010000431.1:0-1740 GCF_905219725.1 Oscillibacter sp. CU971 | reverse complement strand
GGCCCCTCCTCCCGAGCCCGCCGACGAGCCCCCCGTCTACCAGCAAAGCGAGGTGGCCGGGAAGCTGGAGGAGAGCGCGGACTTCCGCCGCCTCACCGCCGAGGTGGAGCGGAAGCTGGGCAAGCGCCTCACCACGGCGGATATCTCGGTCCTGCTGGGGCTGTATGACTACTTAGGCCTTCCCTCCGACGTGATCTACCTCCTGGTCTGCCACTGCGCAGAGCGCACCGCCGCCCGCCTCGGGCCGGGCCGGAGGCCCACCCTCCGCCAAATCGAGCGGGAGGGCTACGCCTGGGCCCGCCGGGGCATCGACACCCAGGCCGCCGCCGCCGAGTACCTCCGGGACTACGGCCGGAAGCGGGAGGCCGTCCCGGCCTACATGCGGGCCCTCCGCCTGGGGGACCGGCTCCCGGTGCGGGAGGAGGAGAAATTCCTCCTCCAATGGCTGGAGTGGGGCTTCTCCCCGGAGGCCGCCGCCCTGGCCTATGAGAAAACCGTCCTCAAGTGCCACGAGTTCAAGTGGAGCTACTGCAACGGCATTCTCCGCCGCTGGNACGAAGCGGGGCTCCACACCGTGGACGAAATCGAGGCCGGGGACAAGCGTACCCGGCAGACTCCGGCGGCGTTCAACATCCGGACGTCCGACGGCAAGGGCGCGGGCAACGCCTGGATGCGCAAGTACATCCGGCAGCGAGAGAAGGAGGGATGACCCATGGCCTATGACGGGAAGATTGTCCGCCGGGCCCTCCGGCGGTTCGAGGACGACAAGCGGGACCGGGAGGACCGGGCCCGGGACCGGCGGGAGAGCGTGTTCCTCCGCCAGCCCCGCCTCCGGGAGATCGACGCGGAGCTCCGGGCCACCATGAGCCGCATCCTCTCCACCGCCCTGCGGAAGGGGACGGACCCCCGGGCGGCGGTGGAGGCCCTGAAAAAGCAGAACCTGGGCCTTCAGGAGGAGCGGAGGCTGCTTTTAGAGGGCCTGGGCCTCCCGGCGGACTGCCTGGAGGAANAGCCCNNCTGCCCCCTGTGTGGGGATTCCGGCTGGCGGGAGGGGCGGATGTGCCGGTGCCTCCGGGCCTACTGCGCCCGGGAGCAGCAAAAGGAGCTCTCCCGAATGCTGGACCTGGGGAACCAGAGCTTCGAGTCCTTTTNTNTGGAATGGTACTCCGAAACGGAGGACCCGGCCCTGGGAGTCTCCCCCCGGNAGAATATGGACTGGATTTACNNGACCTGCAAGCGCTACGCCGCCGCCTTCGGCCCGGGGAGCGGGAACCTGCTCCTCACCGGGGACCCGGGTCTGGGGAAGACCTTCCTCTCCGCCGCCATCGCCCGGGAGGTCAGCGCCGAGGGCTTTTCCGTGGTCTACGACACCGCCGCCCATGTCTTCGACCGCTTTGAGGCCCGGAAATTCGGCCGGGAGGAGGGGGAGGCCGTGGAGGCCGACGTGGACCGGGTGCTGGACTGCGACCTTTTGATTCTGGACGACCTGGGCACGGAGATGACCACCCCCTTTGTCCAAAGCGCCCTGTACACCATCGTCAACACCCGCGTCATCAACCGCCGGGCCGCCATCCTCAGCACGAATTTGAAGCTGGACGACCTTGGGCGGCGCTACACGCCCCAGATTGTTTCCCGCATTGAGGGGGAGTATCAGGTCCTGCCCTTTTTCGGGGAGGATATCCGGCGGCTGAGGAAGGAGCGGGGCTGAACCGCCCACTCCCTGCTCCACACCGCCAGGGC
>NZ_CAJMXG010000430.1:0-1755 GCF_905219725.1 Oscillibacter sp. CU971 | reverse complement strand
GGCTGGTCCTGTCCAAGGGCCACGCGGGCCCCGTGGCCTACGCCACCTTTGGCCTGATGGGCTTCTATCCCATGGAGGACACCTACACCCTGAATCAGCCGGGCACGAAGTTCCCCAGCCACACGGACCGCAAGCTCACCCCCGGCGTGGACCTGACCACCGGCTCTCTGGGCCAGGGCGTCTCCACCGCCACCGGCGCGGCTCTTGGCAATAAAATCGACGGCCGGGACAGCTACGTCTACTGTGTCATCGGCGACGGCGAGGCCGACGAGGGCCAGGTCTGGGAGGGCTTCCACTTTGCCTATGCCCACAAATTGGATAATATCATCTACTTCATCGACAACAACGGCTACCAGCTGGACGGCTCTACGGACGACATCCTGGCCCATGGCGACATGGCGAAAAAGGTGGCGGGCTTCGGCCTGCACACCCAGGTCATCGACGGACACGACGTGACGGCCATCTATGAGGCCATCCAGAAAGCCAAGGAAACCAAGGGCGTGCCCTCCTGCATCGTGCTGAACACCAGCAAGGGCAAGGGCGCGACCTTTGCGGAGCCCAAGCACGACCATTCCTCCCAGCCCAAGGAGGAGCAGTGGCTGGAGGCCATTGCCGCTTCCGAAAAAGAGCTGGAAGCCGCGAAGAACGCTTAAAGGAGGGTGAGAGAAATGAATGTGAAACTGATTGGCAAGCATGAAAAGGATTCCCGGGCCTGCCGGGACNGCCTGGCTCTGACCCTTAACGAGCTGATGGCCGAGGACAAGAGCATAGTGTATGTAGACTGCGACCTGATGGGCTGCATCAATACCAAGCAGCTGGTCAAGAATTACCCCGACCGGGCCTTTGAGGCGGGNATCGCCGAGGGCANCGCCGCCGGCGTGGCCGCGGGCCTGGCCGCCACGGGGAAGAAGGTTTTCTTCCACTCCTTCGGCACCTTCTCCAGCCGCCGGTGCTATGACCAGATCTACATGAGCGCCGCCTACGCGGGCNTGAGCGTCCGGGTGCTGGGCTCCGACGCGGGCGTGACGGCGGCCTTCAACGGCGGCACCCACATGCCCCTGGAGGACGCGGCCATGTACCTGAGNATCCCCACCGCCACGGTGATTGACCCCGCCGACTACGACCAGCTGGCCAGCGTCACCAAGGGATTGGTGAATGTCGAGGGTGTGAGCTTCACCCGCTTCGTCCGCAAGGACGTGATTCGGGTCTATGACGAGGGCTCTGAGTTTGAAATCGGCAAGGGCGTGGTGCTCCACGAAAGCGATAAGGACCAGGCCACCATCATCACCTCCGGCATCATGGTGGACGAGAGCCTGAAAGCCTACGAGGCCCTCCAGGCCGAGGGGATCAGCGTCCGGGTGATCGACATGTTCACCTGGAAGCCCCTGGACGAGGAGCTGGTCATCAAGGCCGCCAAGGAAACCGGGGCCATTGTCACCGCCGAGAACCACAATACCTGCTGCGGCCTGGGTTCTGTCGTGGCCAACTGCCTGGCGAAGANCTGCCCCACGGTGCAGGAGTTCGTGGGCGTGCAGGACGAGTTCGGCCAGGTNGNTCCCCAGGCGTTCCTGATGGACACCTACGGCCTCCGCGCGGCCAACATCGTCGAGGCCGTGAAAAAGGCGATTGCCCGGAAGTAATTTTAGGCAACCCTACAAAATTGGCAGGTATCGAAAGACGGGCCGCCGAGCACCCGCAAGGGGTACGCCGCCGCCGTAAGCGGCAAAGCCGCTAACGGCGGGCGCAGGGCGGCGG
>NZ_CAJMXG010000429.1:0-1791 GCF_905219725.1 Oscillibacter sp. CU971 | reverse complement strand
ACAGCTATCAAAGAATCCAGTCATGTTCGTTATAAGTATTACGGCATTGGGAGTCAGTTCACGGGGACAATCTTCACGGAATTACGCGATGACACTATCACAAACGGAACACCTTTCTATGAAAACCGCACCATTGACGAAACTCTGAATACCCTTGAGTCTGATTTCATGGTCGTTGCTTTCTGGATATTTTGGGTCATTCTTATGGCCATTTGTACAGGAGGGTTCTATTACATCGACAATCGCTGGTTAGAATAAACCAACGGAAGAAAAGGAGAAATAATCATGGATCTGAAAGAATTTTGCATCAAACACTGTATCGCCCCCGAGGAACTCGGAGACATCGGCGAGGTGAGCGATGGCTTCCACACCTTCAACTCCCTCTACCAGCAAAGACTGGTTCTCTTCGCTGCCCTGGTCAACACTTTCCCCACCATGTCGTGGAAATCCCGCAAGCATTCGGACGGTGAGCCCTGCTTCGGAGGCGGCTGGTTCATCGTCGGTATCAGCACTCCCCAGGGCTCCTACACCTATCACTATGAGGACAAGGACTGGGATCTGTTCCGTTGCAAGGAAGTCGAGACGGCTCCCGAGTGGGATGGCCACACTGATAAGGACGTCGGGCGACTGCTGTCTCTCGCGGACGAGCCCGTGGACTGGGCCGGGCGTGAAGTTTCCCTGGCTTGCAACAAGGAGCGGGAGATGTCCGAGAAAAAGGGCGAAGAGAGTGACGGCATCGCCTGCTATGAGAGCGCCCTGCGTGCCTACCGGAGTATGATGCGTGACAGCAAGGATAAATTCTACATCTCTGTCACCAAGGGCATCCTCAACCGCCTGATCGACGGCAAGTGCCTGAGCCCCATCGAGGATACTCCCGATGTTTGGGAGAATATTTCCGGCGAGTTCCCCAAGGGGGACACTCACAAGCACTATCAGTGTAAAAGGATGTCGGNGCTCTTCAAGGACGTCGCTCCCGACGGCACTACGACCTACAGCGACACGTCCCGCACCTATGTCGTCGATATTGAGAAACCCGACACGCCGTATACGAACGGCATCGCCACCCAGCTCATCGACAAGATCTTCCCCATCACCATGCCCTACTTCCCCTATGACAGGCGGTTCAAGGTCGTTCGGGATACCTTCCTATCCGATGAGAAGAACGGCGACTACGACACCATTGCGTTCCTCTACTTCATCACCCCCACCGGCAAGCGAATCGACCTGAACTACTACTTCAAGTTGGTCGAGGGCAAGATGGTCAGCATCGACAAGGCCGAGTTCGACGACCGGAAAGCGAATCGGGTGGATAAAAAATGAGGGTGCTCGACAGCGATAAGACAATCGCTCTCCTTGAGAAAGTGAAAAAACTTCTCCCCGGTAAGGATGGCTCCCTGCCGGGGAAGTGTCTGTCCAAAGATGGTATGGATGCCATCATCCAGGGGCTTCGGGCGAATACGGTGAACCTGGATATTCTGGTGAACATGATTGGGCTGGCCCAGAAAAAGAAAGACTCCGACAATCTCTTGGTCGGTTTTGACCATAGTCACGGAAATATCGCAGTGCTCATCGTTGGCCGGAGAAACCCCGGTGATAAGACTGTCCAGATTATCAACCAGTTCCAGGGCAAGGAAGCCTGTCTCCGCTACATATCTCCGAGCCCACGAGACGGACTCCTATCTCGTATGCCGTCTTCTGCTTGAAAAAAAAAAATAATATCCTCCTTCATTACCGGACTTGTTTTCTTTTCCAGACTTTCTCTACGTTTCGAAGCTACTTTCTTTGACGTAT
>NZ_CAJMXG010000428.1:0-1800 GCF_905219725.1 Oscillibacter sp. CU971 | reverse complement strand
GTTCATAAACCGACCGTTCTACAAAGTAGTACCACCCAAACACCTGCTCCCCCCAGAGTTTGAAGCTGTCAAGAAGATGAAGGTCGGAGCCGTCAGTCAAAGTGAGTTCGGCCTCGCAATACTTGATCCATCCCTCAACCGCTTTGTCGTCGTAGTAAATTCCAGGGTTAGCAATAAGGTCGTCGATCCGGTTCATCTCCATCGAGACTTCCTTGCACACCGGAATTTCGCCTCGTATCACGGCTTCCCGGAACGCACCATAATAGCGGGGGACCGCAGTGTTTGACAGCGCCATCAGTTCACCTACTTTTTCTTCGGGCCGCCGTTAAAGATAGCGTTGGCGAACTCCTTCGTATCAAAGGACCCGGATACAGCAGCCTTTCCCGCATACAGAATGGCCCCGGTTGCGACGGTTGTCAGGACCTTACTCCCAACATTCTTGAGAATATTCTGAGCGTAGGCTCGACCGGAATTGACCTCTTGGTTCGTTAACTCGTGAAGCTGCTTCTCCAGTTGGAGACGCTCGATTTTTTTCTTGAGCTGAGCGTTGGTCAGGGTGCCACGGTTTTTGGAATCGGTCCGCTTTTGAACTGCGGAAGCTCGTTGCTTACCGGCCGCAGTGAGCGAGCCATCGGCATTCTGGAACCGGCGGACACCCCACTTCTGGCCTTTGATGCCATGATGCTGCATCACGATTTCAGCCATTTCAAACTTCCTCCTCTCCTCGGTTGTCATCCTCCGGATCAACGGCATTACAAAGCCGCCACTCACACTCGCTGATCTGCCGGTTGATAGATTCGATAACGGCAGCACCGAGCGGTGGATCGAACATAAGTCTGACCTTGAGTTGCATATAGGTTTTGACAAGGGCGAACTTCTTCGGCTCCTCGCCGATAAATGCCGTCCACGTCTCACTATCGTTTGTAATGGAGAAACCGTCGGACGGCCCAACGCCCAACTGTGTCAGGATGGAAAACACAGAATTGATGTGCATGATGATGTCGGGGTCGAAATGCTTGTACTCCGCATCAATGCCCAACAGTTTCTTGATAGACACCAGGATGCTTTCGGTTTGCTCCACCATATATGCCCCTCCTAACGCCGGAGATGGATATACTGCTTCATGCAATAGCCCTCGATGCCGTCATCGGTGCGGACCTTGCAGAAGGTGTCGGTGGAACCGTCCAGATCCACAGTCACCGTGGACAGCGCCGGGATAACGGTGAGGACGGTTCCATCGGGGTCAGGGGTTTTCCGAACATTGAGCTTTACGCAGTCGGTCACGACGCCGATAAACGGCTTGTCGCTCTTGTCCTCGACAGCCGTGGACGTCTTCAGTTTGTTGCTACCAGTATTGTTGCTTTGCATGTCAATCTCCTTCTTGTAGTCAGTGTCTCCAGGGGCAGGTGTCGTTCCTTGTCCGCTGGGTCGGAGCGATGACCAGGAGGCCCTCGTCTCCATAATGGATTGCTTGATGGGTTTCATGAACTGTGGTAATGAGATACTCGGGGTTCAGCAGAAAATCGCTACGCCACCGAATGTCGGACGGACGGATGGGGTTCATGTGGTGAATGAGAATGCGGCCAAATATCTCATGACCCGCAACCCCAAGGTCGCAGCCACAATCTCGGGTAATGACGATGTCCCGAATCCGTTTCCATTCAGGCGAACGGTAAAAAGCCTGGTTCATGTACCTGTCAAAGCCAAAGGTTTCCTCGCACACATTACCGCTCAGCCGAAGATAACGATATCTCTCTTCAAAGGTCGGAAGCTGAACCAGCTCTGAGTAGCACCTAATCT
>NZ_CAJMXG010000427.1:0-1805 GCF_905219725.1 Oscillibacter sp. CU971 | reverse complement strand
GGTCCACGCCCCGGACCATATCCGGGCGCTGTTCGGAGAGGCGGGCGGGCGGTAGTGGCAAAGACGATCTGCTTCAAAATCGACGGAGAGCTTTTTCGTGATATTCATGTCCGCGCCGCCCAAAAGGGCGTTTCGACCCAGCAGTATATGAACACGCTGATCGAGCGGGACCTGTTCCCCGAGCGGTTTCCCCAACCGACAAAGGAGCAGGTTGTTAACCATCTCAACGCGATGCTGGGAATGGTGGACCAAGCGCTTGGCAGCGTTGAGGCACATGCGGAGCTTGTGGAAAGCCTGGGCGGGGAACCGACCATGCTGCAATGCGTCAACCAGCTGAACAGGATGTACCTGTTTACGGAGCAGTTCCCGCAGTTGACCGCGGAACAGGTTCGGCAGCTTCGGGATGCTATGGAAGCAATAGACCGGACAATTGAGGATGTGAGCGGCATCCTGTGGGACTGTCCGGAACAGAATATGGAACCGCCCGGCATGACGCTGGGCGGCTGAGAAAGGAGCGTTTATGAATGTAGTGGCCTACGGCGGGGGCACGAATTCCACCGCCATGCTCATTGGGATGTACCATAGGAACATTCCCGTGGACCTCATCCTCTTTGCGGACCCCGGCGGCGAACAGCCCCACACCTACGCCTACCTCCCCATCATGAACGACTGGCTGGTCCGTCACGGACTTCCGGAAATTCAAACCGTTTTCTACCGGGATAAAGACGGGAACCGGCTGACGCTGGAGCAGGAATGCCTCCGCTCCGGCTCTCTTCCCGCCATCGCCTATGGCTATAAGAAATGCTCCCTCAAGCACAAGGTCGGTCCCCAGGAGAAGTTTTGCAACCACTACCCACCTTGCCGGGAGGCGTGGGCCAGGGGCGAAAAAGTGTTCAAGTACATCGGCTACGATGTGGGAGAGCCCCAGAGGAGGGAAAAGGCCAAAGAGTTTGACGAGGCCGATCAGAAGTACACGAAGGTCTACGCCCTCATGGACTGGGGCTGGACCAGAGAGGACTGCATCGCCGCCATCCAGCAGGAGGGTCTGCCGCTGCCCGGCAAGTCCTCCTGCTTTTTCTGCCCCAGCATGAAGAAAAAGGAGATCCGCACCCTCTTCCACCAGCATCCGGACCTCTACGAGCGGGCCATTGCCATTGAGGATGGCGCCATGCCCAACCTCACCTCCGTCAAGGGCCTGGACCGAAACTGGGCCTGGCGGGACTTCGTAGAGGCGGATAAGAACCAGACCGCCATGTGCTGGATGTTCCCGGAGGACGATCTCCCCTGCAACTGCCACGACGGCGGTTGATGTTCAAAAAGGAGGGCGGTTCCGCACATGTTGGTTCTGCCGGATATGCGGCCATTTTTTCGTTGGCTTTCGTGATGGATATTTCCCAGCGGACCTTGTATTGTTGTTGGCAAATCAGGGAGAAGCATCCCTAAGAATGAGGAGGCTCGGCATGGAATACAAAAGACCGGACATGGCCCCGGAAACCCTGCTCGAAAAAGTCACATTGGAGGCGCTCAGCGCATTGGCCCTGGGGCCTCCCGACCACATCGGCGATATCGCACCACTGGAGGCTGTCCTGCCCCTGATCGCCAAGGCGTGGGGACTGCTGGAGGAAACACTGGCAGAGAAAACAAAACGCCTGGAGCGTGGGAAGAAGCTGGCCGCTGAAAACAAAGGCGGAGTGCCCGGCGAGCCGCTCCTGGAGTGTTATGACGGCGTTATGGCAATTGACCTTGTAACCAAATTTCAACCTTATGTGGATGAACAATTCAAAAACGAATCCAAGCGGGACCTT
>NZ_CAJMXG010000426.1:0-1809 GCF_905219725.1 Oscillibacter sp. CU971 | reverse complement strand
AGAGACAGCGCTTATTGCGCCGGAACATAAATATCATGCTGGGCGGAACCAGCGGATACAGATTCAGGATCACCTCACCGTTCTCGGTTCTGAACAGCCTTTCCTTCGGATAGTAGAAACACCGTATCGTCCGCAGAATCGCAAGATCGTTCATAAATATCATCCTCACCGAAAATATAAAGCAAAAGGGAAAGCACCTTGTTATAGGTACTCTCCCTTGGCGAACCCCTCGTTCTTCTTACTTTGCCGGCTGCTCCTCCTGGGTTTCCGAATGAGGGTCCGTGGTTTCGACCACTTCGACCTCGATGACCTCAGATGTCTCCGCCGCAGCTTCCTTTGCGGCCTTCTTCGCAGCCATGACTTTCTTCAACTTCTTGAACAGGGCGATTCCGCCCAGCGTCAAGCCGCTGCCGATGGCCATAGCTCCGAAGGTGCCGATCCCGGAACGCCGCGGGGTATTCTCCTCGGTCTCCTCGATCTCATCGACGTTGTCGACATCCTCGAACTCTACCATATTCTTCTCTTCCATGGTTTTTGCTCCTTTCAAAATATGAATTATTTGGATTGTTCTCCATAACAGCGTGTGCGTTTTTCGCGCGTCACCAGCCCCGGTCGTAGTCGTACTGCGGGGGCACCCGGAAGTCGATCGCCAGACAGGGCGTATCCGGAAACGGCGTCAGATCGGACGCCAACACGGAACTGAAGGCAAGCTGGATGTAGCCCTTCCCGATATTCCACCCGAGGATTTCTCCGGTTTTCGATTCTTCCAAGCCGATGGCGTCATAAAACTCGTTCAGGGAAATATAATTGTCCACCCGAAGCCGGTCATTCAGTTCATGAATAGCCCGCCGAATCACCTCAATGTCGGATTTGAAGTACCGCGAGCACCAAGCATCATAACATAAGGTATCACCGTGGCCGGTGTAGAGAATCTGCTGCTCGGAAACCGGATGCTTCTCGATCCGTTCCTTTGCCACCGCGTCCCGGATCGTCTGCTCCTTCTTCTCGCCGATGACCTCTACGACCCTGTCCTGGTACTCCCGCAGCGCAGTCTCGGCGCAACTGTAAGCCGCTGCCAAGGCCGCGTTCCGGCGAAGGTTGACGGAGGTGGAGCCCACAAGACAAGCGATAGACGCCCCGCCGACGATTGCGGACGGAATATAACAGGTCCAGGTGGCTTTTACGACCTCCGCCTTGGAGAGCTTCCGGTTTTCATCCACCTCACATTCGCCGATGATGGTCAGAGCTTTCGGTGTGGCGCGAACCGCCATGATAGTCGTAGTAATCATGCCGGCGATGCCAATGCCGGTGAGTATCTCCGGACTGTGCCGTTTGGCCGCCGTCCGTACACTCTTAACCGCATTGACAAGCATTTGCTTATCCATCAGAAAACTATCTCCTTTCAAATCATTGCTTTGATTGTATCCGCTGTGTCCATCGCGATCTGGAAGATTTTGCTCATTTTCGGAGTGCCCGCGAAATGATAGAACTGCAACATCCGAAACCAGAACGCATCTATGGTCATCTCGGCCGGAATATCCAGACGCTCCATAAGATCCTGCGTCAGTTCACTACAGGCCCAGCGAATATAGGCACGATTCTCAAACTCCTTATCCCAGGGCAGACCGGGGCGAGCTTCCGGAAGCTCCATGAACCAGCGGATTTTGTCTACCGCATCAAGCGCATCCATGTCATTCACCTCACAGGCAAAGGGGAAGAGCCCCTGTTCAGGACTCCTCCTCGTCTTCATTCTCTTCCTTGTCGCGTTTGGCGAGCGCCTCATTGACCTTTTCCTCGATCAATGCCTCC
>NZ_CAJMXG010000425.1:0-1815 GCF_905219725.1 Oscillibacter sp. CU971 | reverse complement strand
GTCTGTTATAATAACGCGGAACGGGCCGGCAAAAAAGGTTTTGAGAGAGGTGGGACCGCCATGAATTTTACCATCAGGCGCTTTCAGGAGCGGGACGCGGAGCAGACCTCCGCCGTCATTGGAGCGGCGCTGCGAATCAGCAACGCCCCGGACTATCCGGCGGAGATCATTCAAGAGATGCTGGAGCTTTACGCTCCGGGAAATCTGCTGGAACAGGCGGGAAACGAGCATTTGTACGTTCTCCTGGATGGGAACAGGATAATCGGCTGCGGCGGCATCGCGCCCTATCTGGGCAGCGAAACGGAGAGCATCCTCGTCACCATCTTCGTCCTGCCGGAGTGCCAGGGAACGGGCGCGGGGCGANCGCTCATGGAAACCCTGGNGAAGGATACGTACTTCCTGCGGGCGGACCGGGTGGTGATCCACTCCTCCATCACGGCCCGGGATTTTTACCTCAAGATGGGATACCAATTTTCAGACGGCGTGGGAACCCCCGATGAGGAAGGGTGCATCCGTATGGAAAAGAAGGCCTGAAAAGAAAAGCCCTCCCGCAGAGGAGGGCTTGCTGATTCTTTCCGGGAGAAGCGGGGCCTCCGCCAGGCCCGCCGGGCGCATTCCCGAACCGCGAAGAGCCCCTCCGCTATTTCTTAACCTGGGACAGGTAGCGGTACACGCTGGCCTGGGAGCAGCCCAAGCCCGCGGCCACATCCTTCACGGCTCCCTTAAGCAGGAAAATCCCGCTCTCCTCCAGGGCGGCGATGATCAGCAGCCGCTCCTCGGAGGTCAGCCGTTTCGCCGGGACCCCCAGGCGCTCCAGCTCGTGGGCAATGGCGTCCTGGGCCACGGCCTCGGTGGAGTTGCGGAAGGTCTCCGGCCGGGAGGCGTGTTCGCCCTCCGGCGGCTGTTCCAGGGCCTGAACGAACTGGTTCGGGTGGCAGAGGGTCAGGACCTGCTGGGCAAAGCTCTGAAAGCGGCTGTCGTCAAAGTTGATGCAGAGCATCCCGATAAGCTTCCCGTCCTCCTTAATGAACATGGTGCTGGAGCGCAGGGCGTTCCCGGCGGCGGAGACGCCGGAGTAGTGCAGGCGGTAGTCCTGCCACTCATAGCTCTCGTCCTTCAAGACGCTCAGGGCCATGTTGGTCAGCGGCGCGCCGATTTCCCGGCCGCTGATGTAGCCGTTGGCAATGGCGATAATGGAGCGGTTTTTGTCCGTCAGGTCGTGGAGGGCCACCTCATAGTCCGGGCCCAGGGCGGCGCCCAGAAATTCCGTCAGCTTCACGTACTGGCGCAGCAGGGCGTTGGCGGTATCCGGCATAGGAGCCTCCTTTCCTTCCTGCGGGGGAATCCGTTCTTTCTTTTTTCCTCATTTTAGTATTATATTCCGAAAAAGAACCTCTGTCAAAAAAATTTTTTCNCATCGTGAGAAAGATCAACCTTTCAAGGGCTATTTATATTTTCCATAAAAATTATATCAGGAAAATAGTGATTCATACAAAACGCACAAAAGGGATTGACATTTTTTAGGAGTGCTGATAAAATTACCTCACATTAAGAAGCAAATGCAGCCATTTTTGTGTCATTTGCTCCTTTGCTCCCTTCCCAGGAGCGCCCGCAAAGCCCCGTCCCTCACACCAGGTACTGTCCGCTAGGCGCCCCGTCCGGCCATGGGAAAGCCGGACCGGCGACGACCGGGGTACCTCCTGAACATCTGGCGAAAGCCACACTTTATGGAGGTAAATCAAAATGGACAAGAACATGACGCACTATCCCCTGGACGTTCCCGCTCCTCATCACTTCACCTTCGCCGTCCGCGAC
>NZ_CAJMXG010000424.1:0-1821 GCF_905219725.1 Oscillibacter sp. CU971 | reverse complement strand
TCGGACGTTCATTTGGCAGGCATTTCGGCTGCGGGAGCAGAAAACCAGGTAACTGCACACCGCCTTTTGAAAATCCAGATATGCCCTGAAATCGAAAATTTATATCATGTCAGAAAATATTATACAGAACCCTTGCCCTCCTGTCAAACCTCTGTTATCCTGTCCAGGAGAAGAGGAGGAATACGATGCGATATTACAGTAAGCAACTTTTTCAAATAGACGCCGAGGTTTTCTATCACAGCCTCACGGCCCATCAACTGGCGGTGTACAGTTACCTGGTTTTCTGCTCCGGCAGCCGAAATGCCTGCCAAATGAACGTCCGAACGATTGCAGCAGCGTGCGGCTGTTCGGAGTCCAGCGTCAGAAGAGCTCTGCACGGTTTGCGGGAACGGGGATTCATTGACGTGAAGGGAGCAGTGCAAAAACTGAGGAGCGGCGGTTACCGGCGGACCTGCAATCGCTACTATCTACTGGATCGAAGTGAGTGGAAACCGCCGGGTGGAGCGTTGTGCTCTTCCAAATAGAGCAAGGAAATGTATGAATAAAAAGGCGATGGAGGATGACGATGAAGGATTCTGTATACAAGAGCTATGAGGAACTGCCGCTGTTCCTCAACGCAAAAACAGTGGCAAGGGTACTGGGTATCTCACCATCCAGCAGTTATGAATTGATGCACCAGCGAGATTTTCCAACACTGAAAATTGGGAACCGTATCGTGGTTCCCAAAGAGAGGTTCGTTCAATGGGTAGAGCAAAACACAAGTGGAGGTAATGATGAATGCTCTGATTCATGAGAACAATGGGGGAGAACAGAGAACGCCCCGCGTGAGCGCCTGTAAGGCGCCGTGTGCGATTTCTTCCGCTGAGGACAGGACAAAGCCCTTGAAGGGTGCCCTGCGCCGAAATACGGCGGTTTGCGAAAGACGAAAGGAAAGCAGGATAAAGGCCAGACGCCGCAAGCGGCCCCCGGCCAAATGACTTCTGCCCGCAGTGCGGGCAGTTAACGGGAGTTTTCAGGTGGTCAGAAGTGGCGTCTATTTGAGCGATGAAAATGAGGTTTGCTGTCTTGTTCCTGTAACGCCGCTGTTTGCAAAGGATTGAGCGGCGTCTTGAGGCGAAAATTGGAGGTTTTGTGAGCAATGAGAAAGAGCGGCTGAGTTTGCGGGTCTCTCCGGTGACAAGCTATCGGCTGCACACTGCGTACAGAAAATCCGGCTGCCGCAGTATGAACGAGCTGGCGGAAAAGGCAATCGGATTTTACCTGGACTATTTGGAAGCGTCCAACGCCGACGATTTTCTCCCGACAGCTCTGAAGTCCTACGTGGACGGACGGCTGGGGAAACTGGAGGAACGGCTCTCGTCGCTGTCCTTCAGGCAGTCAGTGGAGGTGGATATGATGGCTGGTATCCTGGCGGACGGCTTTCGACTCAGCGAGGAGGACCTGCGCCGCCATCGGGCGTAGAGCGTGAAGAACGTGAAGCGGACCAACGGCCGTATATCCTTGGAGAAGTACGCACGGGAGGGATGGGAGGATGAGGACGAGTGGCAAGACTGATTATCAAGAGCCCGTATTTCAAAGGTGGCGGCTCCGACGGCAGGAACGCCGCCGGTTACCTTCGATACATCGCCACTCGCAAGCGTGTGGAACTCCTGCCGGATGACCGTCCGCCTACACGCAGGCAGGAACAGCTCATCAAAAAGCTGACGAAAGATTTTCCGGAGAGTAAAATGTCAGCGCAGTACTTGGAGTACACGGAGGAGCCAACTAAGTATCACGCCTCAGAGTTCATATCCTCTGCGTTGGAAAATCACTGGCCAGAAG
>NZ_CAJMXG010000423.1:0-1822 GCF_905219725.1 Oscillibacter sp. CU971 | reverse complement strand
AACGTTATCAGCGACGACGATCCCCAGGCCCTGGAGAAACTCCAGGCCCGGCTTGAAAAGCTGGAGGCGAACCAGAAAGAGATGCGGGCCGTTAATACCTACTACCGGAAGCACAAGACCCTGGACGGCTGCCCCGGCCTGCCGCCCACGGAAGTCGAGCGGCTGAAAGCCAAGATGGCTCACTATCGGACAGAGAAACCCTATGCATCCTATGAGCTCTCCGGCAACAATGCCGAGATTCGCCGAAACAAGGCCCGTATCGCACAACTGACCCGCCAGGCGGAGCAGGGCTACTACGGTTGGACGTTCTCCGGCGGCGAGGTCCAAATCGACAAGGAAGCGAACCGCCTGCAAATCATGTTTGACGCCAGGCCGGACAGTAAGCTCACGCTTGCACTCAAACATAACGGTTTTCACTGGGCCCCCAGCATCGGCGTCTGGCAGCGGCAGCTGAGCGACAAAGCGGTTTGGGCTGCCAATGGCATCAAAGACATCTGGCCTGATACCGGGGAAAGCCCCAGCGACTTCCAGCGCCGGGCCAGAGAGGAAGCGGCTGCTGACTGACGGCTCTGCCCAGATGCAATACCCCTGGGACGGCTCTCCGTTCCGTGGGCTTCTATGTAAAAACCGTCGGCAGGAATACATGCCAGAATTGCCATTTCCAAAATATCCGTTTTTTGCAACTTTTTTCAATAGTTGGCTGTGTCCATTTAGAATTTCAAAAAGGAGCACAGAGCATTGCGAGCCGCGCAGGACTCCGGCAGCAGCGGATACATGGCTGTATTTTGTGTTTCTTTTCAAATTTTTGGCGTTAAAAAGATGCACAAGGGGAAAAGCCGTGTAAGCCTTGTGCCGCAGTCAATACAGCGGATGGCTAAATCCTGTGTGTACTTTCTGAAAAGCTGCGAAAATAAATAGACACAAGCTCAACCAATACAGCCGCAAGGGATTGAGGCTAGTTGTGACCGATGTATAACATTATTACAGAAAGGTTGAAGAAATATCCCATTTTTAATACCCAGTGTGTATTATAGGCATGTCAGAAATGCGTTAAGCAGGTCTTGAAAAAAAGTTATACATCGGTCACAATAAAAAAACTGAACTTTTTCGCTATTTTCAGCCCTGGCGTGTATTAAGCTCTGACCTGTATTCCTCCCCCGCTTTCTTCTCCTATGCATGTATCTGGCGAAGCATATCAGTTCCAACAAGCGCCTGAGCAAAAATTCTGCATCGAAAGAAAGGAGGCCCCCATGAGTATTTTCTCTGAAATGGCGATTGAGGCCCGGAACGATTCACGGGCAAAGGCCTGGTCTGCCCAGGCAGCTGTTCCGGCGAAGCCGGCGGGCCATCCGGAACCGAAACCGGCGGAACCGGCCCCCGCACCTGATCCGGCTCCTGATAAGCCCCGCTCCAGCGAGTCCGCCGGACAGCTCCAGCTTGACCGCATTGCCGCCATGAACGACCAGGACGTGACGGCATTCTCCGTCCAGCGTGTCAGCGCCGACACGGAGCGTATTACCCGACGTAATATGAAAGACTGCGTGTCCGAGCATATTCAAGCTCTGTGCCGGAAGAATCCGGAGTTCGCACGCCGGGTCTTGCATCCCCGCAAGACTATGGTGCATTGCTTCCAGTATATCTATCGCAAGGCCCGTGAGTTCGCCGTGCGTGAGATGAAAGAGCTGGGGGAATCCCACGAGAACGGCGTCTACGCTCTCGACATCCCGGACGGCCTTTGTTATCAGTGGGCCGAGGCGTATTTCAACGACCCGGACGCTCCCGAGGACCAGGACAAACCCAAGGCCGTATCCAAGCCTGCTTC
>NZ_CAJMXG010000422.1:0-1826 GCF_905219725.1 Oscillibacter sp. CU971 | reverse complement strand
GGACAAAGAGAACATCAACGGGGCCATTTTGGTAAACGTCACCCCGGAGGATTTCGGCGGGGACGGCTCCCCCTTGGCGGGGGTGGCGTTCCAGCGGCGGCTGGAGGAGGAGGCCTACGCCCTGGGCGGCGGCGGCTACCGGGCCCCTGCCCAGCGGGTGGAGGACTTCCTGGCCCGCCGCCCCTCCGGGGGACCGGGGCGGGTGAAGCCCAGCTACCGTCCCGGCGTCGCGTGGACGGATCTCCACCAGTGCCTGCCTCCCTTCGTCTCGGCGGCGCTGGAGGAGGCCCTGCCCATCCTGGGCCGGAAGCTCCGGGGCTATGACGCTCCGGACGCCGTGCTCACCGCCGTGGAGAGCCGCAGCTCCTCCCCCGTCCGTATCTCCCGGGGCCCGGACGGCCAGTCGGCCCTCCGGGGGCTCTACCCCTGCGGCGAGGGGGCGGGCTACGCCGGAGGCATTCTCTCCGCCGCCGCCGACGGCATGAAAGCCGCCGAGGCCCTGCTGAAACATTCACGACAAGGAGANGATCCGTCATGAGAGACATCTGCGTTTATCAGGAGTTCCTTACCGAGGCCCACAAGGCCCGGATTCGAGAGACGGCGGAGGACTTGGGCTTTACGCCTCATTTCTTCACCCTGGACCAGTTTGAGGAGGCGAAGGCCTGCCTCCAGGGCTGTGAAATCCTCTATGCCCACAACCCGGAGCTTCTTCGGGCGGCCCCGGCGTCTTTGAAGTGGTACTGCTGCTCCTACGCCGGGGTGGACCCCTACTGCAAGGACCCCGGCCTCTTCGCAAACCCGGACTGCCTGCTGACCAACTCCAACTGCTACGGCGTCACCATCGCGGAGCATGTGGTCATGGTGCTGCTGATGCTGCTCCGGCGGATGCCGGAGTATGAAGAGGTGGTGCGAAACCGGGGCTGGAGCAACCAGCTTCCCATCCGGTCCATCCGGGACAACGAATTTACCATCCTGGGCACGGGGGACATCGGCGTCAACGTGGCGGACCGGCTCCGCGGCATGGGGGCCGCCCGCATCACCGGATTGAGCCGCAGCGGCCGGGCGCGGGAGGGGTTTGACGAGGTGCTGCCCATCTCGCGGCTGGACGAGGCGCTGCCCCAGGCCCGGAATCTCATTATGGCCCTCCCCGGCACGGCGGAGACCTATCACATCCTGAACCGGGCGCGGATTGCCCTGCTGCCCCAGGGGGCTTACGTGGTGAACGTGGGCCGGGGCGCCGCCGTGGAGCAGGAGCCCCTGGCGGAGGCCCTGAACGCCGGGCGCTTAGGCGGCGCGGCCCTGGACGTGATGGACCCGGAGCCCCTGCCCGGGGATCATCCCCTGTGGACGGCCCGGAACATCATCCTCACCCCCCACGTCTCGGGGAACATGACCCTGGGCTATACCTGCGACCGGAACGTGGAGATGTTCTGCGAAGACTTGGGGAACTACGCCGCCGGGCGGCCCCTGAACGGCCTCATCGACCGGGCCAGGGGCTATTGAGAATGTGAAAAAGCGGCCCCGGTCAGGGGCCGCTTGGCGGTCAGGTTTTGGTTTTCAGCGGGCCAGGCAAACGGCACCGCCCAGTACCACGATGGAAAACAGCGTGTACAGCATGTGGGGCACCTCCTTCTTTCATAAAATCGTTTTGCGGCGTCAGCGCTTGATGCAAGCGGCGCCGCCCAGCAAGGCCATGAACAGCAGCGTGTACAAAGTGCTCATTTCCGGGGCACCTCCTTCTCTCTTGAGGTTGATTGCATGATACCACGGCCCGGAGGGAAAGACATTCAATATCTTGCCGGGATTTCCCGGGGAAGGCCCTGGCC
>NZ_CAJMXG010000421.1:0-1827 GCF_905219725.1 Oscillibacter sp. CU971 | reverse complement strand
TATACGCACCCTCTTGACAAAAGCTGCCTGATCGAGTATTCTATGCACAGAACGTATATTCGAGTACAACAACTGAACAAACTGCCTCGCTCTACTTCCGACTTACATATCCGAGGCTGTGCAAGACCTCGCGGTACGATATTCTGTACCGCTGATTGTTTTGCCAGCAGGGATGTGTAGGTTTTTTATTTTCTCTGGTATGGCAAGGACAGCGTGGACGGCTATCACACTCTGTCCTGACTCCAACGCAGAGAGAAAAAATCATCACAACTAAATAAGGAGAGCAAGTACAGTATGAAAGAGTCTATCTACAAGACCTATGACGAGCTGCCGCTGTTCCTGAATGCGGGGACAGTAGCAAAGGTGCTGGGCGTCTCACCGTCCAGCGGGTACGAGCTGATGCACGAGCAGGGCTTCCCGGCACTGCGCATCGGCAGCCGTATCATGATCCCCAAGGAGGCGTTCATCTGTTGGGTGGAAGAACACACAGGAGGTACGGCGTGAAGAAATACGATCTCTATTCCAAGCGCGACCCGGCCAAGAATTTTTCTCCTCTGCCCAATGAGGTGTTCTATCTGGACCTGTCCTATGGCGCCATCGCGATCTACGGTTACCTGATGCACATCGAGGACAGGAAGACCTTCCAGTCCTATGCCAGCTACAACACCATCGGCAGGGCGGTGAAGATGAGCGCCAACACCGTGCGAAAGTATGTGCTGGAGCTGGAGGACAAGCACCTCATCCGCACGGAGTCCACCACCGTCGTCACGAGGGACGGGCGCAAGCGCAACGGTACACTGCGCTACCACATCCGCCCCATCCGTGAAGCGGTGGATCACTACCACGAGCGGCAGCTCAGTCAGCTGGAGCTGGACACAGAACGACAGAAAGCACAGGCCCGATTGTCGCGGCTCTGCGCGACACAGGAGCCACTTCCGACCACAGAGCGGCCCACGACACCCCCAACAGCAGAGCGCGGTGTGTCGGGGCTGTGCGGCCCGATGTACGGAACGGGTGACCTCAGCGATTTTCAAAACGGTCAGGTGAACCGGGGGGTCGAAAAAAGTGCAGGATAAAAGCGTGGCGCCTTGTGCCGCCACGCCGGGTCACACCGGCCCGCAATGCGGGCCGGGAGAGGGGAAACGCCGAAGCTTGGAACCGTTTGCGGTACATTTTAAGAAAAACTGTGCAAATCGCAGAATGGCATCAAATTCCCCGGCGTGGCATTGGATATGGCATTGATAAGGGCGCAAACTCTACTGCCGCAAGGAAAATTCAGGCATTACAGGTGGCGAAAGCCCCGAAAAACACAGTTTTGGAGGATAACATCATGGCAGAAGAAAAAGTGAGATTTCAGATGAGAATTGATCCGGATACCGACCGGAAGATCAAAGCGGCGATGCCGCTAGCACACTGTCGCAGTCAAAATGAGTTCGTGGAAACTGCGCTGCGGTTCTACTGCGACTACCTAAACGCCAGCGATTGCACAGCCGTAGCGCCCATGTACCTCTCCGCTATTCGCGGTACGGTGCAGGATTCGGAGAACCGCGTCTGCCGACTGCTCTTTAAGCTGGCGGTGGAACAGGACATGGTGATGAATGTGCTGGCGGCGGGGATGGAGATTCCCGATGAGCAGCTCAAGGCGCTCAGGGGTCGGTGCATCCAGGACGTGAAAAAGACCAGCGGCAGTATCTCTCTCGACGACGCCGTCCGCTATCAAAAGGGTGGCCTGTGATCATCCATCCCCCTCTCAGAAGCTGTACCAATAGAGGGAAAAGTAGTATAATGAGGGAATGATACAGAAAAATGAGCGACGCAGCTATGCGA
>NZ_CAJMXG010000420.1:0-1834 GCF_905219725.1 Oscillibacter sp. CU971 | reverse complement strand
CTCAAAGAGTTGCCGCAGTAGCCCTGTGTCTCCTCCTCTGTCCGGTCCCGTCAGCATTTGGGCCTCCGTTGAAAAATGCAGGGAGGAGAAATCGTCCGGCTCGCTGCCCACCATTTCTGAAAGCCGGTTTTGGATTCTCTGCCGGTTGTCCTCCAGACAGAGATACAGCACTGTGGAGGACCGCACAGCAAATTTCCAGACGGGTTTGCCGGAGACGATTCGTGTGCAGAGCCACAGGGCCAGCCAGGACTTGCCCACCTTTGGCGCTCCGGCCAGAATGTACAGTCCCGGCGCCAGTAGACCGTCCACCAGAAACGGGGGCTGCCGCATCGGCTGGCTCAGCAGCGTTTCCGCATCTATCGTCTTCAGGTTTGCCATGAAATCACTCCCTTCGGGCATTGACAAGGTATCCGTGTTTGTGGTAGTATTATGCCAACTTATTAGTTGGACTTTTTGTTATCGTAACACGTAGACCGACATTTGTCAAGACACATTTTATTTTTCTATTTAGCTTTTTAGAGGGAGCGGTTTATCATGTGGATGTTCAAAATGTTTTTTAAGGATGACGGAGAGTTTTTCGAGTACGACCCTTTGGGGATGCAGGGCGCAGCCGGTACGGAGAAGGCCCTCCCCTATTTGGAGAGTCTTCTGAGCTTTCTTGAGCTGGACCCGGCGGACTGGGAGCCGCTTCTCCAACAAGCTACCGCTGGCTTGGAGCAGTTTCTCTCCACCGGAGATCCCACGTACACTGACCGCATGATGCAGACGCTGGCTGAACTAAGTGCGAAGCATATTTACTTCCAGCTCCTGTATCTCCAGTGGTTTGCGCGCAAGGCCACGGGAAAGATCGAATCCCGGATGGCAGAAGAACTGCGCCTGCGCCTGCTCCCGGCTCAACTCACAGCATACCGGAAACAGGCGCAGAGGTTTTTGGAGCGTATTTTGGACATTGACCAGGTGGGCAGAGAGGTCCGGAAGAATATGCGGGAAGCCTATCTTTTTGACGGTCCCCGGGATAATAACTTCTTCCATTTTGAACCGACGCCCATCAGCCTTGGAGTTATTAGAGGCGGAGACTGTGGGGAAATCCTATATCCCAACACAATCCGAGACCTGATAGACTTCTCTATTCGGGAATGTGTCAGACGGGAAATTCCGGTCCGACGGTGCAGAAGCTGCGGGAGGTACTTCCCCATCACAGGGCGGATCACGGCGGAGTATTGCAGCCGCCCCAGCTCGTCCGGGAAACTCTGCCGGAGTACCGCTCCTGTCCGGAAATGGGCGGAGAGTCGCCGGAGCGACCAAGTCTTTCAAGAATACCGCCGGGAGTACAAGCGGCGCTTCGCTTGGATCAAGGCTGGAAAACTCACGGAGGAGCAATTCGCCGCCTGGCACAAAGCGGCCAAGGCCAGGAAGAAGGACTGCGACCGGGAGATTATTTCCCTGGATGAGTTCAAGTCTTGGCTGAAAAACTCTTAGGGCAAAGGGTTCGAGTATAGCTCTCTATATTAGCCACCGCCGGATAAACGGGACCCAGGACAAGACAGTGTACACGATACAACAACAGCAAATAATCAGCCCTGAGATCAGCGGCACCGTCAGCAGCACAGGCCCATTGACGGCCCGGAGCCCCCATCGCGCAAACGCCTGCAAAAAGAAAATGTGCGTCAGATAAATGCAAAACGAGGCTCTGGAAAGAAAACCCACCAGCTTTCTGCCGCTTTTCGAGAGAGGAACGGTTTGGCACAGGCTCCACATGCCTAAGGCGACCAGAAAAACAAACACCCCCATCCCCTCTAAAAAGTGGTCGTCCGGTCTGCCCGCCGTGTAGGAC
>NZ_CAJMXG010000419.1:0-1837 GCF_905219725.1 Oscillibacter sp. CU971 | reverse complement strand
ACAGGCTTCAGATTGTGCAAACTCGCCCACTTCTCGTAGCCTTTCCCTTTGCCCTCGGCTCTCTTGGCGGCTATGTCTACCATGCGTTGTACTCCGTCATTTTTCGGGGCGTTTATGGCGGCACTGTTACGCTGTAAGCGGTCTTTTATGCTGTGGGGGTATTCCTGTTTGGGTGCGGGCGTTTCGGCGGCTCTGGCGGCGTTCTGTGCGTTTATGGTGAGTGCTTCCAGTATGGCGGCACGGTCAAAATCATCACCCAGTTTCCGGGCGGTGATGGGCTTCGTCCTGTCCGGCGTGAGATACGATAATCTCCCCCGGCTCTCCTTGACGGTCACGCCTTGTTGTAGCAGCTTCCCGGAAAAATCCTCAAAGGAAACAGCAGAGGACAGGGCGGCTCGGATTGTGCGCCTTAATTTCTCCTTGTCGGTTTCAAATTTTGTAAGTTTGGGCGGTTCGCCTGTGGCGGCAAGGGAAGCGTTCTCTTTATCCAGTGCGGCTTGTCCTTTCCGCTTTGCCCAATACTCACGCTCGGTAATGCGGTTCTTGCTCCCATGCAATAAGTCAATCTGATAGAGGTTTTCCCGGTGGCACATCTCCATGACTTCCGCTTTGAAATACTCCATAGCTGCGTCCGTACAGCGGTGCTTGCAGCCCTCCCTTGTGTCCGCTGGTCTTTCCATGTAGGGCAGCAATGGCACTTCCTCAATCCGCAATGAATTGATTACGATATGCACATGAATGTTGCCGCTGTGGTTATGCCCGTCCGGGTGGGTGCATACAAGGGCTTGGTGTCCGGGGAAATGCTCTTTACAAAACTGCTCGCCTAACTGTTGCGCCCGGTCTACGGTCAAGCCGTTGTCCTGTGCGTCACGGGGGGCAAAACTGATAATGTAGTGGTGGCTCTTTACGTCCTCCCGTTTTTGGTTCTTGCCGTATTTCAGATTGGAGCGCATACACGCTATGGCGAAATCTTCCCCGCCGCAATTCAGAGAGGAAATGCGGTAATCATCACGGGGGAGAAGCCGACCATTTTCATCAAGCGTGGGCTTCATGGTAAACTCGTCATGCTCAAAAGTTAGGTACTGCTCGGCAGCTCCATAGTCGGCATTTTTAGAGCTGATATGTTTGAACGTTGCCAACGGATTCACCTACTTTCTGCAAGACTTCAAACTTCAAGGCGGCAAGCTCCGCTGTGGCGGCTCGCACCTCTTGGGAGAGGGCGTTATAAGGTGCGCCGTACTCGTTCAGACAGCGGGCAATCTGGTTCAAGTTGCCGCCGATTTTCCCGTACTCGGCTGTGAGTTTCCCAACGGCAGAGAGTAATTCATCATTGACCGGGGAAACGGTAATGACCGGGCGTATGCTTCACTTAATGAGGGCTTGCCGGATAAACTCGGCTTGGCTCATTTTGCAGAGGGTGACACGCTCGGAAAACTCTGCATATTCTTCCTCGGTCAAGCGTGTCTTGATTACCCGGTGGCGGTGGGGCGTGTTGTATCTTTTCATAGGCTTCAACTCCTTTCTTTTTATGCTTTGCCCTTTCACTAATAGGAGAAAAACAGGGGGCAAAGCGGAAGCGTTTTTTGAAAAATCCGAAAAAATTTTTCGGGGATTTTTCAAGCGGCGCAAGCCGCAAAAAGGCGGGCTTGGGGTGGCAACCCCAACAAGATTCCCGCAGGACAAAATTGAGCGATTAGCGAAATTTGGTACTGTGGTAGAATCTTGCTCTAAGAAAGTGACGGATTCCGCTGTGTGGGCTTCCCTCAATACCTTTAGTGCCGCAAGCGGGGATTTTGCCAAAGTAACAGCGATATTCTCCCCCTACTACCTACAACAC
>NZ_CAJMXG010000418.1:0-1854 GCF_905219725.1 Oscillibacter sp. CU971 | reverse complement strand
AATATGGTCCCTTTATTGGACGTTTCCTTTACCTTTGTCTGTTTGTCTGGCTTTTACCGGCTTTAATCAGTGCTTCCATAATTTGCAAACCGGCGTACAGGACACCAGCCGGGGCGGGGCCTACCACAACAAGAAATTTCGTGATGCCGCCGAGGCAAGGGATCTGCATATCAGCTATGACAGCCGTATCGGGTAGAGCATTACCGAACCCACGGACGCGCTAATCGAGTTCATCATCACCCAGGGCTGGGACGATATTATGATGAACCGGAAAGTGGGCTTTTCCATGCGGGGCGTGGGAGGACCGGGAGCAAAAGGGGGCGTCACCCCTCCGGCTACGGGCAGGACTTCCAGCACACGGAAGGTTGCTTGTCCCTGCTGTGGGCAGAGCGTCCGGGCTACCAAAAAGGTCAACATTATTTGCGGGGATTGATTGGTCCCTATGGCAGAGGTTTGAACGTGTAGATTCAAAAAGAGACAGGGGGCCGGGTTTGGCCTCCTGTTCTCTTTTGTTTTTTGTACGTCCGCATGGCCTTGAGTTTCCCTTATTTTTTCCCTTATTGGCTTGATATTGGCTGGTAAAAGCTGTTAGCAGCTGGTACATGGCAAACGCTGGACCCGTTGCAATTAAAGGCTTTCGGGACTAGGAGGGATTTGCTGGGAAAACCGAAAAAGCCCTGAAACGAAATTCAAATCCTGTCTCCGCAACCATAAAATAGCCAGTTTTGATTCAAAACCAGCTATTTTTATAACTTTTGCAGCCATTTTCTCCTGGCGCGTCTATCAAACGTCTATCAACGCTATTTTCAGCCCGTCAGCAGCTTTTCCAGGTCCTTGCCGTACCGCTCCGCCATGGCGGCGTGTGCGCCCTGTTCAGTGTGGACGTAGGTATCTGCGGTAAATTTATAGTTGCTGTGACCAAGCCAGGTCTGAATGTCCTTCAAGGAATACCCCAGGCCATAGAGGATGGACGCGCAGCTATGCCCTTATGGCATAATAAGGACAAATCGGAAAACCCTTGCAGTGCAAGGAGTTGACTGGTTTGTCCTAGTTCTTTTTCCACCTAATCCCCTGCAAAAAATAGGCGCGACGAGGAAAGCCAAAAAGCGAGGTGTAACGTAAAGGACAAAGACAGTGTATAGCGCCCAGCCGGGACCGCATAGTGTCCCGGCTGGGCGCTTTTTACCAGCAGAGGACAGGACAGTGAGCCTTGCGGCGGGCCTTGTGCCTGGGACTGCCCAGGCGGACTGGCGCGGGTTAGTCCGCACACCTCATGCGAGTGATTAAGCTGGCCCTGTTCCGAGCACCAGCGAGGAACGGGGCACTTCTATACATGGCCTGTGGCAATGTACTTGTGCGCTCTGCGAGGCCGCCACCTTGATCGCTGACTTGTCACCGCTCCGGGTGGCCTGTGTCGCTTCACTCCGTACAAGAGGCACGCCCCTTTGCGGCTATCCCCATGACGCTGCTGCGTCATTCTCTCCCTGCTGGTCATGCGAAGCATGGAGCCGCACCGACAGGTGCGTTCGGCTGGACGCAAAGCGGCCAGTCCGGGGCTTGGGGGAACCCCAACAAGCTGTATCGGAATATCGAAAACGATATTCCGATGCCCTGCTTGCATACGTTCGTGTTTACAGCTTGAACCTTCCATTTGTATATGTTATAATACACACAAAACTAAGGCGAAGAATTGGAATTTGCGGTGGTGATACCGAACTTTTGAGAAGGTGTTTTCATGAAATTAGTTAGTCTGAAAACCTTGCTGGCATCTCTGCTGGGCTGCACATTCGTTGTTATAAAAGCGATGACCTTTGAGAGGTTGTCGGATATCGTTTGGACCCTATTTATTGGAGA
>NZ_CAJMXG010000417.1:0-1858 GCF_905219725.1 Oscillibacter sp. CU971 | reverse complement strand
CACTTTCCCTGGATGGAAGAACGCCGGAAATCTGGACTACGTTTCCTGCTGGTATAAAAAAGCGGCGGACTTGATGGCGGGAACGTCTATCCGGGCTGCTCTGGTATCCACCAACTCTGTGACCCAAGGTGAAGCTGTGGCGAATCTGTGGAAACCGCTGTTTGAATCAGGTGTTCACATTGACTTTGCTCACCGGACGTTCCGCTGGGACAGTGAGGCCAAAATCAAAGCCCACGTTCATTGTGTGATTGTCGGTTTCAGCACGGCCCCCAACGTCACACCTAAAACGCTGTTCACATCAGAACGGGCGCAGGTGGTTCAGAACATCAACGGGTATCTATTGGACGCTGACAATGTGTTTGTGGAGAGCCGCAGTAAGCCCCTTTGTGATGTACCGGAAATCGGGATTGGCAACAAACCGATTGACGGCGGCAACTACCTCTTTACCAAAGAGGAAATGGACGAATTTCTGAAAATTGAACCAGCAGCGGGAAAGTGGTTTAAGCCCTGGTATGGTTCCCAGGAGTTTATCAACCGTTGCCCTCGCTACTGCCTGTGGCTGGGAGATTGCCCACCGAATGAGCTGCGGAAAATGCCGGAGTGCATGAAGCGGGTGGAGGCAGTGCGCCAGCTTCGGTTTGCCAGCAAGAGCGCCGGAACGGTGAAGCTGGCCGACACGCCGACTCGGTTCCATGTTGAGAATATGCCAGAAGGAACTTACATTGTCGTTCCAGAGGTATCGTCCGAGCGGCGGCGCTATGTTCCCATGGGATTTATGACCCCAGATATTCTTTGCAGTAACCTCGTAAAAATCATTCCCAATGCTACGTTGTACCATTTAGGTGTGCTGACCTCTAACGTACACATGGCTTGGATGCGTGCTGTTTGCGGACGGCTGAAAAGCGATTACCGCTATTCCAAGGATGTTGTTTACAACAACTTCCCCTGGCCTACCCCCACGGACGCTCAAAAGGACAAAATCGAGCAGACCGCGCAGGCCATTCTGGACGCCCGCGCCCTCTACCCGGACGCCAGCCTTGCCGACCTCTACGATGAAACCACCATGCCTCCGGAACTGCGGAAGGCCCACCAGCAGAACGACAAAGCCGTGATGATGGCCTACGGCTTTTGGGGCAAACTGAACTCCGAACCAGCCTGCGTGTCGGAGTTGATGAAGATGTACCAGCAAATAGTTTCCCAATAGGGCAAATATGGGGTTGAGAAAACTATAAGTTCGTCAATTTGCTTGCTTTAGGTGATTTAGGATTAAGTAGTATTAACCTTTTTTGATCTGAAATTATGTGAATAGCAACAGGCATCAAGGGGTACATTCTTTGATGCCTGTTGTATTTATTTATTGCCGACACCTCCATTGTGTAAATATTTTGTGCTTTTAGTGCAAAAACTTTGGGTACTACTAGCAAATATGCAAACCTAATAGCACAATGTAAAATTGGACTATTAGAATGTAACCGATATTTCCACTAAAAAGGGGGGGTGAATAGTTCTTGAAAGGCAAGGAAGTATTAAGAATTGAATTTGGTCATCGTGTGAAACAATCGCGAGAAAATCTTAACTTATCCAGAAAAGACTTTGCAGAAATTATTGGTATTTCTGAATATTTTCTGGTACAGATTGAATTAGGAAAGCGCGGGGCATCCAATGTAACGCTTTGCAAAATGTCTGAAGCTCTATGTACTACTACGGATTATTTGCTGACTGGGAGAGCAGAATTGTCCACCATTTCTGCAATCACTTCTCTGCTGGCAAAAATAGACGAACCCCTCTTAATCGGGGCAGAAATGTTGCTGAAAGCATATATCAATAGCATCAGTTTTATAAAAGCAAAGGTAAACGA
>NZ_CAJMXG010000416.1:0-1864 GCF_905219725.1 Oscillibacter sp. CU971 | reverse complement strand
GCGTTCGGGTTCTCCGGGGCGGGAGTCTGCCCGGCTTGGAACTCCACCCGGAGGCGGGCCTCGTGGGCGGCTTTCTCCGCCTCGCTAAGCTCCCTGCGGAGCA
The DNA here is from genome assembly GCF_905219725.1 of Oscillibacter sp. CU971. NCBI lineage: Bacteria > Bacillati > Bacillota > Clostridia > Eubacteriales > Oscillospiraceae > Oscillibacter > Oscillibacter sp. CU971. The sequence continues at coordinate 1,761 of NZ_CAJMXG010000416.1, read as the reverse complement.
GGGCGCTGGCACGGAGGGCCGCGTCGGCGGAGGGAATGTCGTAAGCGGCGGGGGCGAAACGGCGGACCTCCTCCAAAATGCCGTCGGCGTTCACATCCACGGACTGCCAGAGGCCCTGGGCGGCGGCGGATTTGGCGGAGGCCTCCTGCTTGGCGGCGTCCCGGTCCGAAAGAAGGGCGGCGTAGGCGTCGGCCAGGGCCTGGATCTCCGCTGAATCGGCGGTGCCGTAGCGCTCCGTCAGGGCGGCGGACCGGGCCTGCTTCCCCGCCCGTTTCCAGAGGACCAGGGTGAGGAGGAAGGTCAGCGCCAGCAGCCCGGTGGCGGCGCCCAGGGCGGCGGCGGGATTTTTGAAATAGAAATACACCCCGTAGCCCGCCCCCAGAGAGACGCAGAGGCAGGCCAGGGCCGTCAGCAGCAGGGGAAGAGGGGAGCGCCTGGCTTTGGGCAGGGGGCCGGCGGCTGTGCGCCGGGCCTCCTCCGCCGTCTGCCCGGCGAAGGGGCTGGCGGAGAGCTTTTCCTCCGCCTGGGCCAGGGCGGACTTGGCGGCGTCATAGGCCTCCTGGGCCTTCTCGGCGCTTTTGCGGACGGTGTTCAGGTTCACGATGGCCCCCCGGAGCCGGACCGTCACGTCGTTTTCGGGGACCTGCTCCTCCTCCAGGCGGCGGCGGAGGGCGGCGGCTTTCTCCTCCGCTTGGACGGCGGCGTCCTCTACCTTTTGGAGATCCTGGCGCTTCCGGTGCTCCGCCCAGCGGTCCAGGCCGGCCAGCTCCTCCTTTAAAGAGGATTCCCGGGCCTCCAGCTCCGCCGAGCGGGCCAGCAGGTTCTCCCGCTGGCGGGCCAGCTCCGCCTGGGAAGCCAGCTGGGCCTCCGTCTCCTGGAGCTCCGCCTCCAGGGCGGGAAGCTGGCCGGTCTTGTTGTGGCGGCGGCGGTTGAGCTGCTTTTTCAGGGCCTCCACCGCCTCCGTATAAGAAGTATCCTCCTCCCCGGAGGTGACCAGGGCGGCAATGCGCCGCTCCAGCCCCGAATCCTGGGTGACGGCCACGCCCCCCTGGCGGATGAAGGCGCTGCGGGCGTACACCTCCCGGCTGACGCCCAGTAGGGTTTCCCCGCAGTTGGCCCCGGTGAGGCCGGGGACCGGGTCGGCGGTGCCGGTGTAGAGGGCCTGGAAGTCCCCCATGGGGGCCGTCTGGCGGCGGGTGGTGCGGAACAAGGTCAGGGCGTCGTCTCCCGCCCGGCAGTCCNGGCGNCCGGACATGGAGCCGCCGTCCCAGGGGGCGTAGCGGTTTTTGTCCGCCAGGACGCCGGCCCGGTCCCGCTCCTTGGTGTTGACGCCGTAAAGCATGGCGAGGAGGAAGGCGCATCAGGTGTACTTCCCCGTTTCGTTGGGGGCCTGGAGGATGTTCAGGCCGTCCTGAAGCTCCAGGGTCTGCTCCCGGAGGCGGCCGAAAGTGGCGGTCATGCGGCGGATCAGCNAGAGGATCAGCTCCTTTAAAAACGTGATTTCTTAACGGTAACCAGAAAAAGGCCCGGCCTCCGCCTTACATATTTGCAAAGAAGGCGGGAAACCATAGGGACAGTATAGCACAGGCGGAGGGGTTTGCACAGAAGGATTTTAAAATTGACCAGAGGTACGACCAAATTCCGGCCCGTTCTCCGGCATTTTACAAAAAACGAAAAAAATTCAAAAAACCGCTTGACAAACAAGGAGGGGCGTGGTAATCTAACAAAGCTGTCTGACACGGCGGCTGAGGCGCAAGGGTT
>NZ_CAJMXG010000415.1:0-1891 GCF_905219725.1 Oscillibacter sp. CU971 | reverse complement strand
GACCACCGAGAGGGCCCTGGCCAAGCTGGAAAAGACCATGCGCAGGCAGGTCAGGTCTAACCGGCGGCTCAAGCTCATTGCCATCACCGGCGTTGCTTACGCGCTCTGGGCGGAGACCGTCCGCCGGGAGCAGCAGGAGGAGATCGAACGCCTGAGCGGTGAGGTCGAGGAGTTGAAGCGCAAAGGAGAGTAACACATGCAATGTTAGATTTCGTAACGATTTCAACGCGTTCTACGAAGCGTGGCGTAATAGAAATCTATCCAAAGTTCATAGTCCGAACGAGCAACGACCTCATGATCCGGGGCGGCGATTTCTACGCTATCTGGGTTGATGAACGCGGCTTATGGTCTACCAATGAGGAGGACGCTCTTCAGCTCATAGACCGCGAACTGGATAGATACGCGGAGGAACATCGCCACGGTTTCGATGCGAATATTCACATCCTACATCTGTGGGACGCCGAGTCGGGCATGATCGACGCATGGCATAAGTATTGCCAGAAGCAAATGTGGGACTCTTTCCATATGCTCGACGAAAAATTGATATTCTCCAACAGCAACGCTGGCAAGAAGGACTACGCCAGCAAAAAACTGCCCTATCCGCTTGAACCAGGAAGCACGACAGCCTATGACAAGCTGATGTCCACTCTCTACGAACCGGAGGAGCGTCACAAGATTGAGTGGGCTATTGGCTCCGTTGTCTGCGGTGAGTCCAAGAAGCTCCAGAAGTTCATGGTGCTGTATGGCGAGGCCGGTACGGGTAAGTCTACGGTGCTCAACATCATCCAGAAACTCTTTGAGGGCTACTACAAGACCTTTGAGTCGAAGGCGCTTGGGTCGGCCAGTAATGTATTTGCGTTGGAAGCGTTTCGCTCGAACCCGCTGGTAGCCATTGAGCATGACGGAAAACTGTCTCGCATTGAGGACAATACCCGTCTGAACAGTCTGGTTTCCCACGAGGAGATGACGGTGAATGAGAAGTTCAAGTCTGTCTACACCAACAGCTTCAAGTGCTTTCTGTTCATCGGCACAAATGAGCCCGTCAAGATTACGGACGCCAAATCGGGCTTGATCCGAAGGCTCATCGACGTCTCCCCATCGGGAAACAAACTGCCAGCTGCGGAATACCGGGCAATCGTGAAGCAGATCGACTTCGAGCTCAGCGCGATTGCCTACCACTGTCAGGAGGTCTATCAGGAAGACCCCGGCTACTATGACGATTACATCCCTATCGCCATGCTGGGGGCCTCCAACGACTTCTATAACTTTGTGGTGGACAGCTACCCGGTGTTCAAGCAGGAGGACGGCGTATCGCTGAAAGCAGCCTGGGAGATGTATAAAACCTACAATGAGGAGGCGAAGGTCACCTATCCACTGAGCAAGCGGGCGTTTAAGGAGGAACTGAAAAACTATTTCTGGACGTATGATGATCGCCCTACCCTTGACGACGGAGCCCGTATCCGCAATTACTACAGCGGGTTTCGGACGGAAAAGTTCGAGGATCGGCTTGTCAGTATCACGCCCGAGGAAAAGAAGCCAAAACTCATTCAGTTTGACGCCACAAAATCTATATTTGACCGGGAGTGTTCCGATTGCCTCGCGCAGTATGCCTCGGCCAATGAAACTCCGACCCAGAAGTGGGAAAAGGTCACGACTCAGCTCTCGCAGTTGGACACCAGTCGACTTCACTATGTCAAGCTGCCGGAAAACCACATCGTCATCGACTTTGATATTCCGGACGACCAGGGCAACAAGTCCTTTGAGCGGAATCTGGAAGAGGCGAGTAAGTGGCCGGCGACCTATGCCGAGGTGAGCAAGAGCGGCTGCGGCATTCACCTGCACTACATCTATACCGGCGATGTATTAATACTCAGCAGGGTCTATGCAGACC
>NZ_CAJMXG010000414.1:0-1894 GCF_905219725.1 Oscillibacter sp. CU971 | reverse complement strand
TCTCGTCGTCATAGGAAAAACGGTATTTGTCAAACGCATGCCGGTAAGCATATGTATGCTTCCCCCCTACCATAAGCAGATAGGATTTATGGCCGTTTGTATACAGAACATCGACCATCGTATCCATCAGCTGGCAGGGCCCTCCAATCAACAATACATTCATCTCTTTTACCCCCACACATATATAAGTTTGCTCAGTCATCCATAAAGCTGAACATGGAAAACCATTCAGAGAATCCCCCTCTTTCGGGCCTTTACGGCGTCCTCAAAGAGGACGTAGCCCGCTTGCCCTTGAAGCAAATCATAAGGCCCGCCAATCCGCGCCGGGGACGCCGCTGATGTTGATCCGCCGCACGGTCTTAGCCGCCAGCATCTCCGCGCAGGTGCCCGTCCACGTAGGTCAGGCCCGGCAAGCCGTTCTCCCGCCCGGCGGCGAGGCAGCCGCAGCCGGCGGTGTGCCCGTTGCGCAGACGATTGGTCCAGACCGCCGTCTCCCGCCCGCAACCGCACCGGCACAGCCACGCCGTCCGGCTGCCCACGTTCTCCGCGGGCACTAAGACCGTCAGCTTTCCGTACCGCTGGCCGGTGAGGCCGATTTTTTCCGGCTGTGGCCCTTAATTTCCACGGCCTCCGCCTGTGAGAGGCTTTTGCGGCGGTGTTTTGAAACTGAGGACGAATCCTGATTTTAACGCCATCTGCTGTACCCTCCCGGCTTTGCCTGACAGATAATGGCACCCTGTGGCTCCTAAAACAACAGAGGTCGGAGCGGCTAATAAAGCCTACGTTGTGAGCCATTTTCCGGTTGCATTTTTGAAAAGGCTGTGATAGAATTATCCTATGAAAATCAACAAAAGTAAGACTTACCGTTCGGCAAAAACGGCAAATCCCGCTTGAAATCATGGCTTGCTTTGAGTGGATTGCAACCCAGGGTTTATGGGCCGAATTCTTCCTTGCGCCACCGTTGAAAGGTCCCGTGGGCTACGCCCAGTTCCCTCGCTGCGGTCCGGTCAGACATTTCACCCCGTCTCCAGGCTGCCACAACGCTTTCGTAATTCTCGCCCCGGTCCTTGGCCTTGCGTCCGAAACGGACGCCCCTGGCCTTCGCCGCCGCGATGCCCTCCGCCTGCCGCTGCCGGCTGAACTCCCGCTCCGTCTGGGCCACGTAGCTCAGCAGTTGGAGAACGATGTCGGCGATCAGCATCCCGATGAGATCCCGCCCCTGGCGGGTGTCCAGCAACGGCATGTCCAGCACCACGATGGCTGCCTGCTTCTCTTTTGTCAGCAGCCGCCACTGCTCCAGAATTTCCTTATAGTCCCGTCCTAGCCGGTCGATGCTCTTGATGACGAGAGTGTCCCCGGCTTTTAGCTTTCGCACCAGCCGCCGATAGCCGGGGCGATCAAAGTCCTTGCCGCTCTGCTTGTCCAGGATAATGTGCTCCGCCGCCACGCCGAATTCCGCCATGGCAATCAGCTGCCGCTCCTCGTTCTGTTCTCTGGTTGAAACTCTTACATATCCGTATGTAGTCATAGGCTCGCTCCTCCTTTTCGGTGATAGTCCTATTTTAAAGGAGCTATGATTTCGCACAATTTAGAATTTTCCCGGAGGAAAGGAAAACAGCCGCTTCCCGCAATAGAGAAACAGCCGTTTTGGTATAATTGGGGATACCCTTTTTCCTCCGTCTCAATTCTTTCACCTCCTCTCAAACCGAATAATATATTGCTGTTCCTGACAAAAAGCTAGGGGCATCGGACAGGGTTATCTGAAACTTCACACTTGCATTTCTCTCTTCGTCCCGTGGAAAGCAGAGCGAGGGGAAGGTTTTTACTCTTTGTTTAGGGAAACGCTGATTTAATCCCCCGAAATAATAGAAGATGTGATAAAATAAAGGAAAGG
>NZ_CAJMXG010000413.1:0-1898 GCF_905219725.1 Oscillibacter sp. CU971 | reverse complement strand
CTCCAAACCAAATGTGTACACCAAGGCTGGCAGACCAAGAAATTAAAATATCTCCACAATTAACTTCATATTTTTTGTCATACTCGCCATTATACCGGTTTGCTTGGTATGAATTTCCCGTCAAGTCTTGGATTCTGATAATTGGAAGTCCAGTATCAGACCAGTCTGATGGTTTAAAGGCATAGCCATTTATATATGTAGCAATATCCCCAAATCTCGCCATCACACCATCCCCTCCAATTCCTCCAGCCCCTTTTGAATCTCCGCCTCCAATTCCCGGAGCTGGGCGAAAATTTCGCTGGTGGGCGGGTACTCCACGGGCACATACTCGGTTTTTTTACTTGTTGACGAACAGGTGATAGCCGTTTTCCGCAATCTCCGTCTTAGGGACAAAAAAGCTCTGCTCGGTACGCTCACGGCCTGTCTCGTCCTCTGGGGCGTGAAACCGCCGGATAATATCGGGGATGTCATTGTCCGCAATTTCGCCGCGCTTGTCGTCCAGGCTGAACCCATCAGCTTTCATGTCGTAGAACCAGACATTTTCCGTGCCGCCCGCGCCGGTTTTGGTAAACACCAATACGGCGGTGGATACCCCGGCGTAGGGTTTGAACACCCCGGAAGGCATGGAGATCACGGCCCGGAGCTGATGGTTCTCCACCAACTCCCGGCGGATCGCCTTATGCGCCTTGCTGCTGCCAAAGAGCACGCCGTCGGGAACGATGCACGCGCACTGCCCGCCTTTTTTCAGCATCCGCAGGAACAGCGCCAGAAACAGTAATTCCGTCTTTTTGGTGTTGGTCACAGCCTTCAGATTGTCGTGGATGCTCTCCGCATCCACCGTCCCCTTGAAGGGGGGATTAGCCAGGCACATGGTATATTTTCCGCTGATCTGGTTCTGCTTGGATACGCTGTCTTTATAGTCGACCTCCGGCCTGCCGATGGAGTGGAGCATCAGATTCATAGCGGAGATACGCAGCATGGTGCGGTCGGTGTCAAAGCCGGTGAACATCGGGCCCGACAAGTGTTCCCATTGTTCGGCGGTCATGGTGTCCTCGTAGTGGCGGTGAACATACTCTGCGGCGGAAACCAGAAAACCCGCTGTGCCGCAGGCCGGGTCACAGATCACATCCTCCGGCGTGGGGCGCAGCAGCTCCACCATCATTTCCCGGATGTGCTTGGGGGTGCGGAACTGGCCGTTCTGCCCGGCGGTCGCCAGCTTGCCCAGCATGTATTCGTAGAGGTCGCCCTGCATATCCAGATCGGCGATGTCATGCTCATAGAGGTCGTCCAACCCGGTAATAATCTTTTGCAGCACCTGGGGTGTGGGGATCAGAAACATAGCGTCGCTCATGTATCGGGCAAAGGCGGTATTGTCCTCGTTCCGTTTCATCATACAGTCCCGGCTATACTCTTGCCCCACATAGATAACCTCATTGGCCTGCGCCAAAATAGAACAATAGCGTTCCTGCGCTGATGCTGTCCACTTGCTCTCCTGCCCCTTACAGGGCAGGACGCAATGGAGTTTTAACGCAGGATTTTTCTTTTGAAGGTCAAGGACAATCTGACTACACCAGAGGTCTGCCCCCTGAGCCATACCCGATAGGAAATCCGTCACGCCTCTATCCGCCAACGCCTTGATCTGCGCTACCAGGACTTCTTTCAGCAGAACGCAGTCTGGCGCAGCTTCGTTATATTTCCACGAAAAGCTTTTTGGCCAGTAAATGCGCAGGTTGTCTCTGTCATTGGAACAATCCTCCCATACAAATAGTTGCTCCGCATTATACCAAAAAATCTCACGAATGTCTATTATCGCATACTATCATTTTCACGTTTTCTCATACACTATCTGTTGAGAAAGCGGGGTGAAGCGGTGCAATTCGACAATAGTTCTGTTTGGA
>NZ_CAJMXG010000412.1:0-1904 GCF_905219725.1 Oscillibacter sp. CU971 | reverse complement strand
GTATCATGTTCTGGGTGGGTTGTCAAGGGGCCCTGTGAGGGCGGGCCGTCTTGTTTTTGGGCTCAAAAACACCGCCGGAGGGATCAGCAGGGGCAGGCACCCGTAAATCCCCGGAATGCTCCACCGGCCCACGCACCACCAGCCCCAGGCGGCCCCCAGGTGGAAGCACAGCAGGGTCCCGCCGTAGAACCGGAGCTTTCGCAGCTGCTCCGGGTCATGGCCGCAGAGGTATTCCGTGGCCCCTTCGGTGAACTGGCGGAGGTTGTTGGTGGAGAAGATGGTGGCGCAGTTGTATCCCGCCGCCTGGGAATAGGCCACCCACTGTACCGCCGTGGCGAGGAACATGGGGTAAAGGGCCAGGATGGGGTCCGTCTCCGCGGGAATCCGGGCCAGCGCCAGGCAGGCGGAAAGGTCGGCGCCCACGGCGGCCCAGCGGAGCAGGGCGGTTTTCCCCGCCCGCCGGAGCAGCACCGCCAGGACGATACCGGCTATGTAGCACGCCGTGGCCCCCAGCCGGACTAGGACGGGACCCCAGGTCCCGTACAGGCCGGTCACTACTAGATAAATAAGGTTGGAGGTTTCGGAGGAGCCGAAGGTTCCGCCCCGGGTCAGCAGGGCATAGACGCCGAAAAAGCCGCCCACTGCCGCCATGGCGTGATGGGCCCGGGTTTCCTGATGGANGTCNACGGGTTATTCCTCCACCNTCACCNGCGCGATGTGCAGCTCGTCCAGCTGCTTCGCCGTCACCTCGCCGGGGGCGCTCATCATGATGTCCGCGGCGTTTTTGTTCATGGGGAAGGGGATGATTTCCCGGATGGAGTCCTCGCCCGCCAGCAGCATGACCATCCGGTCCACTCCCGGGGCGATGCCCGCGTGGGGCGGCGCGCCATAGGTGAAGGCGTTGTACATGGCGGGGAACTTGGCCTTTACGTCCTCCTCGCCCAGGCGGACCATCTCAAAGGCCTTTACCATAATCTCCGGGTCGTGGTTCCGCACCGCGCCGGAGNTCAGCTCCACGCCGTTGCAGACCAAATCGTACTGGTCGGCGGTGATGCTCAGGGGGTCGATCTCCCCCCGCTCCGCTTTTTGGAGGACCTCCAGCCCGCCGGAGGGCATGGAGAAGGGGTTGTGGCAGAACTCCAGCTCGCCGCTCTCCTCCCCAATTTCGTANATGGGGAAGTCCACAATCCAGNAGAANGCGTACTGCTCTTTGTCCATATGCCCCGGCACCGCCGCGCCCAGGGTCTTCACCAGCACGCCGGCGGTCTTCTGGGCGGCCCCCAGCTTCCCGGCGGAGAGGGCCACGAAGTCGTTGGGCTTCAAGCCCAGGGCGGAGATCACGCGGTCCTTGAGGGGCTGAACAAACTTGGCGATGCCGCCCACAATCTCCCCGTTCTCGTCCAGGCGGAACCAGTAGGGCTTCCCGCCGGAAACCACCTCCACCTCCGCCAGGGTCTTGTCGATGAACTTCCGAGTCTCGTGGANACCGGAGACTACCACGGCCTTGACCGCGTTCCCCTCAAAGGGCCCGAAGCCGCAGCCGCCCAGGACCTCCGTCGCATCCTGGACCGTCAGGTCGATGCGCAGGTCCGGCTTGTCGGTGCCGTATTTCTCCATGGCCTCGGTATAGGGCACCCGCAGGAAGGGGGCGGCGCTGGCCCGGCTGTACTTGCCGTACCGGGCGAAAATCGGGGGCAGCACGTCTTCGATAACGGCGAACACGTCCTCCTGGGTGGCGAAGGCCATTTCCATATCCAGCTGGTAGAACTCGCCGGGGGAGCGGTCCGCCCGGGCGTCCTCGTCCCGGAAGCAGGGGGCAATCTGGAAATAGCGGTCAAAGCCGGAGGTCATGAGGAGCTGCTTGAACTGCTGGGGGGCCTGGGGCAGGGCGTAGAACTTTCCGG
>NZ_CAJMXG010000411.1:0-1913 GCF_905219725.1 Oscillibacter sp. CU971 | reverse complement strand
CGGCATCTGTATTCCATATCGCTAAAACTTTCTTGTTTCATACCCCGCGCCCCCTTTCCCTTATTTTATCACATCTTCTATTATTTCGGGGGATAAATCAGCGTTTCCCTTAGATTCACTGCTTTACGCAGGTTGGGCATCTGCTTTAGGGAGGACCAGACCATTGGCCCAGGCTGCAATGTCAGACTGAGAGGCCCGCTCCGAGAAGCGCCGTCCCTCCTGCCAGTTGCCGCCATTGGCCATCTCTGCCAGCAAGGTGCCGCTCTGTCCCAGCCCGGAGCTGGTNGAGGTGCAGAAGGGAATCACAGTCTTTCCGGTGAAATCGTTATTCTTCACGAANTCGTTTACCGGCCAAGCGGCAATGCCCCACCAGATAGGATAGCCGATGAATACAGTGTCATAGTCTGTCCAGNTGTCCACGGTGTTTTTCGCCAGCTTCACATCCTGCTTGGAAGGATCGTTATGCTCGGCATTGACCCGGCTGCTAGAATCCGTCCAATTCAGATCGGCGCTGGTGTAGGGCGCTTCGGGAACCATCTCAAAGAGATCTGCGTCCAGTGTATCAGCAATGGCGTTCGCCACAGCCTCAGTGTTGCCGCTGGCGGAGAAGTAGGCCACCAGAATCTTGCCATTCCCGGTAGAAGCGGGAGGCGTAGAGGTCTTGCCCATATAGTTATAGAGTGCGGAAACGATCTCTCCACGGGTGGCGTTGTCAGTGGGAGCAAAGCGTCCATCGCTGCGGGCGGCAATGATACCGTTGGAGCGGGACCAGTCCACCGCCGTCTGCGCATAGGCGGAAATAGCGTTTTCATCCGAGTAATTCCCGGCGGAAGCAGCGGGGGAACCGGCCCAGCGCCAGAGGATCGTGGCTACCTGCTGGCGTGTGACAGGATCGCCCACGCCAAACTGCCCATCCGGGTATCCGGCAATCAGGCCAGCAGTCTCCGCCCAACTGAGCGCATTGATGTAGTAAGCGCCTGCCTCCGCGTCAGAGAAGCGGGATGTGCCGGATGCGGCGGGCGTCCCTGCGGCGCGGTGGAAGATGGCTGCCAACTGTGCGCGGGTCACATTGTCGTTCACACCAAAGCGGCCATCTCCATAGCCGTAGATATAGCCGTTGTCGGAGGCCCACTGAACGGCCACGGCGTAGTCGGACCCTGCGGGTACATCGGTAAATTCTGCGGCAGAGGCCGTGACGCCCAGGGCCAGCAGCATCGTGACCGCCAACAGGCAGGAGAGGAAACGTCTCAAATTTTTCATGTCGTAAAACTCCTTTTCTTACTGAAGATTCAGTCCATTGACCCATTCTACCACATCGGCTTCGGCCACGCTGCTGCGGAACCGCTGGCCCTTCTGCCAGTCGCCGCCTTCCGCCAGTTCCGCCAGCAGTTCGCCGCTCTCGCCCAGACCGGGGGAAGAAGATGTGCAGAAAGGAATCACGGTTTTCCCGGTGAAGTCGTTGGCATTGATGAAGTTGTCCACCGGCCAAGCGGCGATGCCCCACCAGATGGGATAGCCGATGAATACTGTGTCATAGTCCTCCCAGCCGTCTACGGTCGTTTCCGTCAGCTCCATGGTCCGCAGGGAGGGGTCATCATGCTCCCGGCTGACCCGGCTTTCGGAATCCGTCCAATTCAGATCAGCGGAGGAATAGGGTTCTGCCGGAGTAATGGCAAAGGTGTCGCCGCCTGTGGCGTTGGCGATATATCCGGCCACGGCCTCGGTGCTGCCGGTAGCGGAGTAGTAGACCACCAATGTTTTTCCACTCTCATTTTCGGGCGCTGCGGGGGCCTGGGGTGCAGTGCTGCCGGACACACCCGCATGGTTCTGAATCCAGGCTTCAACGTGATCCGCGATCACATCATTGTTTAAGAAGCTGTACCAATAGAGGGAAAAGTAGTATAATGAGGGAA
>NZ_CAJMXG010000410.1:0-1916 GCF_905219725.1 Oscillibacter sp. CU971 | reverse complement strand
CCATAAGCAAGTTAAACGCCAGCCATGTCAGATAGTTGTCTTCGTTGAAGTATTCCGTAAAGACCTCCTCAAAATCCCGGGAGGTATCGCCGACGGCGTCCAGCATCTCCAACAGGTTTTGATGACTGCCGCCTCCCTCCCGGATGTCAAGCACCTGCTCAAAGGCATCCTGGGAGTACTCTGTGTCGTTCACATCAAGGAGAACGTCATTGGGATAAAAGGAGAAACTTCTGGCTTTATACAGCGCGGCGGGTTCACCGAGACCTCTTGCCCTGAAATAGGCTTTGTTGGGCTGCTCCAACTCCACATGCAGACCCTGATATTCAAACTCCTGTTCTTCTGCGGGCAGGGAGGCGTCCCGAATCCAAAGCCGCATGAAATAGGAACGGTAGCCGGTTACATTATCCAGCCCCGCCAGCAGGTCGGTGGACAGCTTGGTCGCCATTCTGGTGGCGTCGTAACTCCAGTAACCCTTGTTGATATTCAAGACCGTCTGACCGTAAAAGTCCCCAGATTCCGAGTCCAGGCGGACCTTATAGTTTTTGTAGGGAGCGCCGCGGGAGGTGTTCCCCCGGACCCGGATAGTGGCGTTTTTCCGGTTCAGATCCAGGCGGGGGTCCGGTGTCTGCCCCTCTGGCAAAATCTGAATATTGCAATTCAGCGTGGGATTATAGCTATGGTTCCCCGCAGTATGGAGCTCAAAGGCGGAAAGGTCCAGCGTGTTCCCGTTTTCACCCGCTGTGGGAAAGACGCTGATATACACATCGTAGAGATTGGTGTCCAGCTGGTAGATGTCCTTGGTTTCCCGCAGCGGCGCATTTTCCGCAGACTCCGGGAGAACACCCTGAGCCTGCGGAAAATAGCTTTGCCAGTAAAGGACCGTAAACAGCGCCGCTGCAACCGCCACGGCCAGCCACAGCGGCAGCAGGCCGTAATCCCTTTTTGGGGGCGGCGGCCGATGGACATGGGCAGAGCCCCTGTTAAAAATCTTTGGCGCCGGCTTCTTTTCGGGATCCGGCGGCTTAGGCTCCGCCCGCCCCGCAGTGTCCGGAGCGGTCATGGGTATTTCCCTCCAGGCCAGCCCGGCGGCATAGCGTATGGCCAGAAAAGCGGAACTGAGAATCAGCAAAAACCCGGTATTGCAGACAATTATCTCCAACGGCGCATACACACGACGGCAGTCTATAGGAATGTCGGCATACTGTACCGCCTCTCCCTCTTCCCACTCGGGGCAGCGCAGGTCCAGGGTTTCCTCGCTTCCAGCGGAAGATTGAATGGTAACGCTTCCGGCGTAGGGGGTATAGGGGAACCCAACACGGACTTCTTTTGCGAAAAACCGCATGGTCAAATGGTTCTCGACCCCGTCTTTTTCGGGCCGGATCATGAAATTGTCGTATTGTCCCCGATACAGCCACCCGGAATTTTCCACAACGTCTGCCTCAGAGATGGGGCAGTTTTTTTCGTCTATAACCAAATCGGCAAGACAGATTTCACCGGAGGTTTCCGAAATCAGAGTGATAAGCACCTCTTGGGCGCTGCGAGGAAACAGGGTGCCGTGAAAGACGGCCAGAGTCAACGCGGCGGCTGTGGCAGCTTGCAGCACCATTTTAAACGGCGGTGCGGATTTGAAAAGGCGGCCGGCGGCGTATGTAAGAGCCAAACAGGCGGCGAGAGCGCATACAAACACGAACAGCTTCGCCCAAACAGAATTTAACGTAAACAAATCCACATAGGCCGTCAAGGCAAGGCTGGATACAACACAGGCCAACACCTTCCAGGCGGTTCTACGGGAGTAAGCCCATCGTTTCTGGATCTGTTCCATAATCGGCGCAGAGAACTTTTTGTAAACGGCGTATACAATCATTCCGCAGAGAAAAGCGGCCAGTATACTTAGAATTAGACCCCAATTTGTCAGA
>NZ_CAJMXG010000409.1:0-1922 GCF_905219725.1 Oscillibacter sp. CU971 | reverse complement strand
ATATTGAAGGAAAAGGTGTCAAGTTGCATAGAAGAGGAACAAAAGCTACAATGGAGCAATTGCAAGAACTTGATTTATCCTATGAACTAGAAAAGCGAAAAGAAAGTTTGGGTGCTGTTGCTTGTGAAATCTTGGAAAAGTCGGATGGTGGGGGCAAGCAAAAATGAATGATCGCGGCAAACGAATGATGGTCGATACAATTATTAAGTTAGTCGATTCTTCTCCATCAAAAAAATTCCGTTCCTATACAGGACAGCCAATGAGTTGGGAGATTACTCAACCAGAGCTCAACATATGGGTGAATTATATAAATTCTACTCTGGACATATTATCAGGGTATGCTGGGTTAGCGATAATTTCTTCTGCAAAGATGCAGGTAGTAAGTATCGCATCGCAGGGGAATGTATCTGGTATGCAACGTGTTCTTGATATTGAGCGTCTACTATTGGATTTGGCTCAAAATATTTTGAGATATTACCAATAGCCCTTAACGAGGTGAGTTTATGGCCTATACGGAATCCAACTATGAAAACGCCGTCCTCCAACTCTTTCAGGAGCAGCTCGGCTACACCTACGTCTACGGCCCTGACGTGGCGCGGGACTACCGATTTCCGCTATATGAGGACATTCTCCTCCCCTGCCTGCGGCGGGTCAACCCCGCCCTGCCCATGGACGCGCTCAACGAGGCGGCCTACAAGCTGAAAAACTTCGAGAGCGGGACGCTGCTGCAAAAGAACCTGGTGTTCATGGACTACCTGCAAAACGGCGTGCCGGTGAAATATTTCGTAAACGGCGAGGAGCGCTCCACCCTCGTCTACCTCGTGGACTACAAAAATCCCAACAACAACGATTTCACTATCGCCAACCAGTGGACGGTGGTAGAGAACTCAGAAAAGCGGCCCGACGTGATTTTGTTCGTCAACGGACTGCCGCTTGTTGTCGTGGAGCTGAAAGCCCCCTCTCGGGAGGAAACGGACGCCTCAGCCGCTTACCGCCAGCTTAGGAACTATATGCACGAAATTCCTTCGCTGTTCGTCTACAACGCCGTCTGCGTCATGAGCGATATGACCCACTCCCGGGCCGGGACGATCACCTCCGGTGAGGACCGGTATATGGAGTGGAAGACAACGGACGGCAGCTATGAGAATACGCAGTATGCCCAATTTGATACATTTTTTAAAGGGTTATTTGAGAAAGAACGCTTTCTTGACATTATCAAAAATTTTATCTGCTTCAATGCAGACGGTCAGAACACGTTCAAAATTCTAGCCGGGTATCATCAGTATTTTGCCGTTAAAAAGGCGGTGGAATCCACCCGCCGCGCCACCCGCACAGACGGCAAGGGCGGCGTTTTCTGGCATACCCAGGGCAGCGGGAAATCCCTGTCCATGGTGTTCTACGCCCACTATCTGCAAGAGGCACTGGAGAGCCCAACCATCGTTGTCATAACCGACCGGAACGATCTGGACGATCAACTCTACGGCCAGTTTGCCCGATGCAGGGATTTTCTGCGGCAGACGCCGGTACAAGCCACCTGCCGCAAGCTGAGCGACGAGTATAAGGAGAAACTGCGGCAGGGCGAAACGCCGAAGCATATAGAAATTGGCTTGAAGGACTGGTTAAAGGACCGTCAGGCCAACGGGATCATCTTTACCACTATGCAGAAATTTGAGGAGAGCGGCGAACCGCTCTCCGAACGCCGGAATATTATCGTTATGGCGGACGAGGCCCACCGGGGGCAATACGGCCTGACAGAGAAGGTGGTTACCCGGCGGAAGGATAACGGGGAGATCGAAGCTAAAACGGTTGTCGGGACTGCCCGAATCATCCGGGACAGTCTGCCCAACGCTACATACATTGGTTTTACCGGCACGCCGGTTTCCTCCAAGGACCGCAGCACCCGCGAAGTGTTCGGTGAATAC
>NZ_CAJMXG010000408.1:0-1941 GCF_905219725.1 Oscillibacter sp. CU971 | reverse complement strand
AGGTAGTCCCGGGCCTCCTCGGGGGAGGAGGCGGTCAAAATCGGCGTGGTGATTTCCAAAAAGCCGTGGTCCGTCATGGCCTGGCGGATGGCGGAGACCACCTGGCAGCGAAGGACGATGTTGCTTTTTACTTCCGGGTTCCGCAGGTCCAGATAGCGGTACTTGAGGCGCTGGGCCTCGTCGGCCTCCCGGCTGCGGTTCACCTGGAAGGGCAGCTCGTTGTGGCGGCAGCGGCCCAGGACCTCCATTTTTGTGGGAACGACTTCGATATCGCCGGTGGGCAGCTTGGGGTTTTTGCTGGCCCGCTCCCGGACGGTCCCCTCCACGGAGATGGTGGATTCCTTGTTGACGGNCTTGAACTGGGCCACCATCTCCGGGGTCTCGGCCACGATTTGAGTGGTGCCGTAAAAGTCCCGGAGGACGATGAAGGCCAGCTCGGCGCCGACCTCCCGGATGTTTTCCATCCAGCCGGAGAGTTTGACCTGCTTACCGGCGTCGGTCAGACGAAGTTCTCCACAGGTGTGGGTTCGATTTTGTACCATGACGGTTCCTCTTTTCTATTACAAAATGGAATAACTATATAGTAAGCTGCGGATTGCACTCAACCGCCCGAAGGGCGGGAATCAGCCCCGTCATCCCCGGATGACAAACCCCTGATTCCGGGCGTCCAGCCCCGCCTTGATGCGGTAGATCGTCGCCTTGGGGTCCAGCTTCGTCTGCTCCCCGGTGGCCATATCCTTGCAGGCCGCCACGCCGGATTGAATCTCATCCTCGCCCAGGAAAATCACATAGGGAATCCCCAGCTTGTCCGCGTAGGAAATCNTCTGCTTGAATTTCTTCGCCTCACAGTGGAGCTGGGCCCGGATGCCGCTTGCCCGAAGCTCCGTGGCAAAGGCAATGGCGGCGGACAAATCCTCCGTCATGGNCAGAATCAGCACATNCGCCGGAGCGGTGGGAAGCTCCGGATTCAGCATCCCCTGTTCCCCCAGGACGTAAAAGAGGCGGGTCAATCCAATGGAAATTCCCACTCCAGGAAGTTGTTTATCTGTGTAATATTCCGCTAAGTTATCATACCGCCCGCCGGAACAGACGGACCCAATCTCCGGATGGTCCAAAAGCACCGTCTCATACACCGTCCCGGTGTAGTAGTCCAGCCCCCGGGCAATGGTCAAATCCACGGCGAAGTTCTCCGCCGGAACGCCGAAGGCCCCCAGGTGCTTCACCACGGTCCTCAGCTCCTCCAGACCCTGGTCAAAGACCTCGTTCCGGCCCCGGCGGGCCTCCAGGGCGGAGAGGATTTCCTCTGTGCCTCCGGTGATGGCGATGAAGTCCAGGATTTCTCGGGCGCTCTCCGGGCGGACGCCCAGGTCGCTGGTGAGAATCTCCCGGACCTTCTCCGGGCCGATCTTCTCCAGCTTGTCCACCGTCNGCATGATGTCCACGGCCTTGTCCGAGAGGTCCAGGGAGGCGTNAAAGCCGTTCAGAATCTTCCGGTTGTTCACCCGGATGCGGAAGCGCTTGAGCCCCAGGGCGGAGAAGGTCTTGTAGATGATGGCGGGAATCTCCGCCTCGTTGAGGATGGACAGCTTCCCGTCCCCAATCACGTCGATGTCCGCCTGGTAGAACTCCCGGAAGCGGCCCCGCTGGGCCCGCTCACCCCGGTAGACCTTGCCGATTTGGAAGCGGCGGAAGGGGAAGGTCAGNTCGTTGTAGTGCAGGGCCACGTATTTCGCCAGGGGGACTGTCAGGTCGAAGCGGAGGGAGAGGTCCGCGTCCCCCTTCTGGAAGCGGTAAATCTGCTTCTCCGTCTCGCCGCCGCCCTTGGCAAGCAGCACCTCGCTGGACTCGATGACCGGGGTGTCCAGGGGGGTGAAGCCATAGAGACTGTATGTCTCCCGGAGGATTTCCATGATGCGCTCCATCTGCCGCTGGGGGGCGAGG
>NZ_CAJMXG010000407.1:0-1946 GCF_905219725.1 Oscillibacter sp. CU971 | reverse complement strand
ACTGATACTTTGCAGACCCTTGTTGTGGCTCTCGGCGCTGGTTTGGGCGTGTGGGGCGTCGTCAATCTCCTGGAGGGCTACGGGTCGGATAACCCTGGCTCCAATGCTCATGTACGGTAAAGTATCACAAGAAAATTATGTCGAATTGACAGCCGCCTCCGCTATACCGAATAAGGAAATAAAGAGTCCTCAAATTTTGCGCTACTAAATGAAGACGAGCGGAAGTAATCTCCCGCTCGTCAGTAAACTTAACTATGCCATATCAATCCCGCTTCTTTCCCGCCACCGGCACTAAGAACAGCGCGGGCAACAGCAGGAAAGCGGTACAGACCAGCCCCCAGGGTATGGACACCTGCTGGGCTACCAGCCCCACAATAGGCCCGCCGATGATCTGCCCGAAAGAGTCCAGCTGTCCGCTGGTGGAAAAGACTGTGGCGCGCATTTTCTCATCCACATGGTCGTTCATCCAGGCGGCCAGCACAGGCTCCTTGATGGTGCGCATAAGCCCCGCCAGCAGGAACACCAACAACATGAACCAAAAGCTCCGCCCCACCGCGAAGAGAACCAGGCACAGGATATACCCGGCGCTGGTGGACATGACCACACTGGTTCGGCTGACAGTCCCTTTTTTCTCCATGCGGGCGATGAGCAACTGAGAAGCCAGAATACCTAAGCCGCTGCCGATAAGACTGATAACACCGAACCAAGTGACGCTGTTCAGCGGCCCGATAACGGGTATTACCGTGTCATCCAGAAAATGAGCGGTGGAGAGCCGGTCAAAGCCTTCACTGGCAAGTCCCCCGCATAGTGTGATTGCTAAGAGCGCCAGCAACACAGGTGCGCCTTTCACAAAGCCCAGGTTGAGCTTGAACAGGCAGACAAAGTCTTTAAGCAAGCCCTGCCGTTCCTCAATAGCAGGGGAGAAGTTGGTTTCTGGCATGATGCGAACCAACACCAGCCCCAACAACAAGCACAAACTGCCCCCCAAGATGACAGGCATTTGCAGGTTTATGTTTCCCAGCAGTGTGCCCAGCACCACGCCCAGAACGCCGCCGATTTGCCCCATTTGACTGCCCCGCAGGAACACCTTGTCTATGGGTTTGTCCTCTTCCTCCGAGGCAATCCACGCCTCCAGAGCGCCGGTGATGAAGGTATCACCGCAACCCCAGACAACCTGGGCCAGCAGAACCGGCGCGAACCACGGTAGCGCACCCTCCATCAGAAAGCCCAGGCCGTAGAGGAACATTCCAATCAGCACCGAGCGCCGACGGCTATACAAATCCGCCACCACACCGGTGGGTATCTCGAACAGAAAGCAGGAGGTCTCCAGAACCGTCCCTACCAGGACAAGCTGGAAAGCATCCAGCTGCACCACCTCCAGGTGGTACACGATGGAAAGCACTGTGGACATAGAAACCGCCAGGGAAAAGACAAATCGGAACAGCAGGTAGACAGAATATGCCTTTGAATTTTTAGCAAACATGAAGTTACATTCTCCTTTACGAATCAGTGGGTTGTTTTGTGAAACAAGCCCGACTGCCGCGCAGGAAGGGCAAACTTCTCAGCCCTTTCTAACAGTGATTTTAGAAAAGGCCTCCTAAAGTGCCCAAAGCGCCGTTAAAAGACTTGTTTCTGTTTTTGCAGTTTGCCATATGAATACCTCCGATACTGAAATTAGAACAACATGGCTGTTCTTCTTCGCGATATTATAGCAAATGGGCTTTGTGTTGTCAATGTAAAGAGAAGCGAGAGCGAGAGCGAGAGCGAGAGCGAGAGCGAGAGCGAGAGCGAGAGCGAGAGCGAGAGCGAGAGCGAGAGCGAGAGCGAGAGCGAGAGCGAGAGCGAGAGCAAGTATCGACCCGTGGCCCAAATTTCGCTCCGCTCATTTGTTCCCCTGGTCTGCTACTTGTTGGGGAGTGCCTTCCCCAAACCCTGCTGACCGGCGC
>NZ_CAJMXG010000406.1:0-1948 GCF_905219725.1 Oscillibacter sp. CU971 | reverse complement strand
ACCGGCTCACCCCCTCTCACTGCGGAGGGCCGACAGCGGATTCATTGTACCACAGCTTTCGGCAAAAATCTACAAGGAATCCCCGCTCCGGGAAGCCAAACTTGACGGCCCTCCTCTTGAC
Organism: Oscillibacter sp. CU971; assembly: GCF_905219725.1. Taxonomy (NCBI): domain Bacteria; kingdom Bacillati; phylum Bacillota; class Clostridia; order Eubacteriales; family Oscillospiraceae; genus Oscillibacter; species Oscillibacter sp. CU971. The sequence continues at coordinate 1,827 of NZ_CAJMXG010000406.1, read as the reverse complement.
AAAACCTCTCCGGGTGCGTATGATAAGCCTTACAGGTGTCTTGACACCTGTAAGGCTTATTTCGCGCGGCCATTTACCCGCCCGGCGGCCGTGTCCAAATCCGAAATTCTACGAAAGAAACAGGTGCTTCCCATGGAAAACGTCAAAGCGTTTCTCAAACGCAAGAACATCGTCCTCTCCGTCCGCCGCTACGGCATCGACGCCCTGGGGGCGATGGCCCAGGGCCTCTTCTGCTCTTTGCTCATCGGCACCATTTTGAACACCGTGGGCGCCCAGTTCCACATCGGCTTCCTGACGGNCGACCTNATCACCATCAACAAGGTTGGTTACACCATCGGCGGCATGGCCTCCTTCATGAGCGGCGCGGCCATGGCCGTGGCCATCGGCTACGCCCTCCAGGCCCCGNCCATGGTCCTCTTCTCCCTGGCGACGGTGGGCTACGCCTGCAACGCCCTGGGCAAGGCCGGGGGGCCCCTGGCCGTCCTCCTTGTGGCCATCCTCGCCGCCGAATGCGGCAAGGCCGTCAGCAAAGAGACGAAAATCGACATCCTGGTGACTCCCATCGTCACCACCCTGGTGGGCATCGGGGCGGCCTGGGCCGTCGCGCCCCCCATTGCCGCCGCCGCCAGCGCCTTCGGCCAGCTCATCATGCGCNCCACGGNGCTCCAGCCCTTCCTCANNGGCATCCTGGNTTCCGTGCTGGTGGGCGTGGCCCTGACCCTGCCCATCTCCTCCGCCGCCATCTGCTCCGTCCTAGGGCTGACGGGCCTGGCGGGAGGAGCCGCCGTGGCAGGGTGCTGCGCCCAGATGGTGGGCTTCGCCGTCATGAGCTTCCNGGAAAACGGCTGGGGGGGCCTGGTGAGCCAGGGTCTGGGCACCTCCATGCTGCAAATGCCCAACATCGTGCGGAATCCTAAAATATGGATCGCGCCCACACTGACCTCCGCCATTACCGGCCCCATCGCCACATGCCTGTTCCGCCTGGAGATGAACGGCGCGGCCATCAACTCCGGCATGGGCACCTGCGGCCTCTGCGGCCAGCTGGGGGTCTGGACCGGCTGGCTGGCCCCCAGCGAGCAGGCCCTGGCCAACGGGGCGGCGGCCATCGTCCCCGGGGCCATGGACTGGGCGGGGCTGATTTTGGTTTCCTTCGTCCTCCCCGCCGTCATCTGCCCGCTTGTCAACCACTTCTGCCGGAAGGCGGGCTGGGTGAAGGACGGCGATTTGACCCTGGCGGGCTGAATGCGGCGAAACGGCAAATAAAACGGGAGGCTTCCTTATTTAAAGGAAGCCTCCCGCTTTTTTCATTCCCCGCCCCGCTTCCAGNTGAAGCACACCGCCGCCGCCAGCAGAAAAAGCAGCACGCTCATTCCGTTCCAGGCGTCCGGCGGCGGCGCGGCCTCNAAANGATACAGCGTCCCGTTGANGGAAGCCGTCAGCCCNGCCAGCAGCAAGCACGCGGTCCCCAGGGCCTGGGAGGTCCTGCCCATGCGGCGGAAGGCGGCGTAAATCAGCCACAAAAACACAAGGGAAAGAACGGCCATCGCCGTCCCCACGGTAAACACCGCCCGGACCCGCAGCAGCCGGCCGAGACTGTATAGATAGGGAACCGTAAACACGCTGAGGCTCAAGAGGCTTCCCGCCGCTCCTCCCCGTTTCAGGATGACCCAGGGGAGAAGCGCCGCCCAGGCGTACCCCGTGGAAACCGCCACGATCCGCGACCAGCTCAGTCCGCCGGTAAGGGCCGTGTCGCAGATGAAGCATACCAGCGCGCCGGTGAGCAGCCCCCCGGTCAGCAGGAGGGCCAGCCGCCACCGCCGCGCCCCC
>NZ_CAJMXG010000405.1:0-1987 GCF_905219725.1 Oscillibacter sp. CU971 | reverse complement strand
CTTTGACAAATACCGCAGCCCTGCGGTCATATCCGGCAACTGGAATACGTTCCCTGACGGTCCGTGTGAGAAACGGAAAGCGATATGGAGGATGCGCCAAGACCACCTGTAGGAGAAAGCGAATTGCAGTGAATTTCACTTCTGCTATCAAAGACGGCCAAATAAGGTGCCCAGCGGTCCCCATCCATCCCAAAACAGCCCTGGCAAGCTGTTTCGCAATGACCCCGTCAGAACACAATGATACTCCTGCCCAGCCACAGCCCTGCTACGCAGGATCACGCAATGGGGGCAGCTCGGAGAGAACCTCGGAGGGGTGAGACGCCCGTGATGTGCGCCAGCACAGTTCCAGACTGCCGCCCAAGGCTCGGGAAGTAGTGTCGAATAGAGCCAGCAAATGATCAACGATAAGAAAGCGGGGCCGCTCTCCGCAAAAAGGATAGCAATATCTTTGCACCAACCTGCGCAGGAGCGGCCCCGTCTTTTCAAAACAGAGGAGAAAACGACTATGGATTTCAAGAGGACCCGTCCCATTCAGCGGGGCGATATCTATTACGCCGATCTCACGCCGGTCACCGGCTCGGAGCAGGGAGGCATCCGGCCTGTCCTGATTCTCCAGAACAACGTGGGCAACCACCACAGCCCCACCGTCATCGCCGCCGCCATTACGGGGTACGTCAAGGGCAAACGCCAGCCCACCCATGTGCGGCTCAAGGGCGCGGCCTGCGGCCTGTTCCGGGACTCCACTGTCCTGCTGGAGCAGGTTCGGACGCTGGACAAGTCCCGCCTGGGTGAGTACATGGGCAGCGTGGGTGAGGACAAGATGTGGGAAGTGGACGCCGCTCTGCACATCAGCGTAGGGCTTGCAGAAACATACCGCTGAACTATATACATAGCGGAGACTGTGTCTCTGCTGTTTTTCCATCAACCCATCGGGGCCGCTCACGGTTCCCGATGGGCGGCTCTCAGATAAGGAGGGCGTTAATGCTATGACTACAAAGGAACTGCGGGACAATGTCACCTTCCTCTCCGCTCTTCGGATGCTGGAGAGTATGGCGGAGCGAAAGCTCCTGTCGGAAGCGGAAACGGAGCGGGCCAAGGCCGAACTGAAGCGGCGGCTCCGGCCCACCTTGATTTTTACCTGAGAACAGGTACATTCTGCTTGGTTTTAGGGGCTGTTTTTGGTTGGTATTGGTGAATAGCTGTTTCAAAAAACTTGTGATATTGTGTGTCGCAGAAAGGAGGTCAAAAAAGATATGGTACAGACAAACACTACTGCCGCAAGGCGTCCGAGAATTACCGTCATTGACCCCAGGAAGCCCGAGGCGGCAAAGCTCCGGGTCGCGGCATACGCCAGGGTCAGCAGCGACTCGGCTGACCAGCTCAACTCCTACATGGCCCAGGTGGACTTCTACACCAAGTTCATCTCCTCCAGGGAGGACTGGGAGCTGGTAGACGTCTACGCCGACGAGGGGCTGTCCGGACTGGAGGCCCGGAAGCGTGAGGAGTTCAACCGCATGATCGCGGACTGCCGTGACGGGAAGATCGACCGGGTGCTGGTCAAGTCCACCTCCCGCTTCGCCCGGAACACCACGGACTACATCCGGTATGTGCGGGAACTGCTCCGGCTGGGCATCTCCATCTGCTTCGAGAAAGAGAACATCGACACCGGGAAGATGACCACCGAGCAGATCGCCCAGATCTACGGCGCTTTCTCCCAGATGGAGTCCACCAACCACTCCAACAACATGAGGGTCAGCGTTCGGATGCGGATGGAAAAGGGAATCTTCGTCCCTCCGTCCACCCCCTACGGCTACCGGCTGGCGGGGCGGGAGCTGGAGATCATCCCCGAGGAGGCGGAGATCGTCCGGTATATCTACAACGCCTACCTCAAGGGCCAGGGGACGGCGGATATCGCCCATGAGCTGAATGAGCTGGGGGCTATCCGGGGCCATGGCCGGGAGGGATGGTATCCAAACACGGTGCAGTA
>NZ_CAJMXG010000404.1:0-1993 GCF_905219725.1 Oscillibacter sp. CU971 | reverse complement strand
CCGGGCGGGCGTGGTGGGGGGCTTGAGGATGCGGATGTCCTGACCCACGAAATAGTCAATGGTTTCGCACTCCCAGCCCAGGGAGGCCAGGGCCCGCTGGGTGGCGGCGGCCTGAAGGATGGCCCCGTAGTGGTGCAGGTGATAGAAGGTGAGAAGTCCCGCTTTCAAACGCAATCCTTCCTTTCCAGCGGCAGAAGTTCCATGCCGCCGCTCCGGCTTGGTCAAGGGTCGGTGGGAGCCGGGTGCTGCTTCTCTCCGAGAAACAGCAGGTCGTCCCCGGCAATCCAGTCTGCGACGGGGATGACCTCAAATTCCGTCTCCGTCCGGCGGATGACCACCCGCTCCAGCCCGGCGTTGATGATGAGGCGGCGGCACATGGAGCAGGAGGTGGCGTCCCCCAGCAGCTCCCCGGTCTGGGCGTCCCGCCCCGCCAGGTAGAGGGTGCCCCCCACGCAATCCTTCCGGGCGGCGGAGATGATGGCGTTGGCCTCGGCGTGGACGCTGCGGCAGAGCTCATAACGCTCTCCCCGGGGGACCTGGAGGGCCTCCCGGGAGCAAAAGCCCATGTCCACGCAGTTGGCCCGGCCCCTAGGGGCCCCGTTGTATCCGGTGGAAATGATCTCGTCGTTTTTCACGATGATGGCCCCGTAGACCCGCCGCAGGCAGGTGGCCCGCTCCAGGACCGTCTGGGCGATGTCCAGGTAGTAGTTTTCCTTGCTGATGCGGCTCATAGGCGCCCCCCTCTTTTGGATGTCCCATTGTACCATGAGGGAAGGGGATTTGCAAGACCTTGCGCCGGGAAGGAAAAAAGCGGGGCCGCCAAAGGACGGTCCCGCGGTGCTTACGGATTGGAAAACAGCTCCACCTGGTCCGGCAGCACATCCTCCCCCAGGTGCCGGAGCTGGCGGAGGTTCTCCTCCCACAGCCGGTCGGCAATGGCCATTTTGCGGATGATGTTTCGCGCCGTCTCCTCCAAAGGACGGCCCTCCCGGTAGTCCGCCGGGAAGATGAAGTCCACCCGCTTTTTCGCCAGCAGCTCTTCCACGCCGGTGCGGTTGGCGTCCTGGTACACGGCGATGGCCTGGCCGCCGTAGGCCCGCATCATCTTCATGCAGGGCACGTCGGAAAGGCCGTCCCCCATGTAAATCATGTTGGGGAAGGGAATCCGCTTGCTGTCGTCGGGCATGGAGTCGTTGAGGGGCTTGTCGTCGGAGACGTCCAGGACCCCCTTGTTAATCCGGTAGACAAACTGGGTCTTGGCGGTGAAGTTCACCGCCAGCTTGGGCCAGACGNGCCGTCCCGTCTCGTCGTAGTAAAACTCGCTGGCGTAAATCTCCTTGAATTCATGGCTGATGGAAGACCCCTCGATGATCTCCCGGAGGCCGGAGGAGATGACATAGTGCTCCACCCGGACGCCCTGGGCCTCGCCGAAGGCGTTGATNCNGGAAAACCAGCTCTCCACGCCGGGGAAAAGCTCGATTTGGCGGCCCTTCTCCACCAGGTCCTCCCTGGTGAAGGGCAGCTTCTTCCGCTCCGCCTCCCGGAGCATGATGTACATATAGGCGAGAATTCCGTCTATCCGGTTCCGCCGGNCANACCCGTTGGCCNCNGCCCAGAACTCCGCCGGGGTCATCCCCAGGCTGGGGATAAAGGCGTAGTTCTGCATGTCCGTGGTGCACAGGGTCTTGTCGAAGTCGTACAAAAACGCGATGATAGGCCCGGTCATAGCCGCTCCTCCTTTCCTTAAGAGGGCGGTCAGTCCGACTCGCTGCGGTAATTGGGGCCGAATTTCAGCTCGTTGATGTTCACCCGCCGGGTGGCGCTCAGGTCCTCCGCCGGGGACTGGGCTTCCTCCGCCGCCGCCAGGGTGTCCAGCAGCTTCTCCGCCGTGGGCGCCTGCCCGGGGACCTTCGGCCCGGCCACCAGGGTGCGGAAGACCTCCTCCACAGGCTCGGACGCCGTCTTCGGCCCGCTCTCCGCCTGGGGGGCGGAG
>NZ_CAJMXG010000403.1:0-1999 GCF_905219725.1 Oscillibacter sp. CU971 | reverse complement strand
GGCCAGATTTCGAGGCGGGGACATTCATCTGGGAAATTTGGGACAGGAGCCTCTGAAATCACCAAATCCAGAGCGGAGCGGGCCATGGGCCAATTATCGCTTTTAAAGCGGAGCTTCCCGCTTGCGTCGTAAACGGAATAGTGCATAGTACCTCCTTTGTAACACGGATTTCCTTCAGCTGCACGCGGCAGCGGCGTCCGAGTGTGTTACGGATTGAAAATGCGCTTGCAAGGCCCCGGCGGGCTTCGCGGATTGCTCATTGGACACATAGCCTTAAGTCTGTTAGAATGATAGTTACCACANCAAAATTCAACAGGAAAAGAAGCGTCAAAACGACTGCTTTTCCATGGGCGCAGCGCAGATCATTTTGAATTTCTTCCAACGTGTAATAGATATAAACGCGCCCAGCCCCGTCATACCAGCCATTTTTGGCGGAAAGCCCCATGCGGTCCAGCAGGAGGCCATATAGCAATTTGGCATCGGTAGATAGCTGCTTGANTCGTTCCCCGGTCACAAGCTGGCGGGGGATGCGGTAAAAAGAAAATTGGTTGCTCTCGTCACCGTAGTAGTAATCAAAATCCTGATTGTCCATTTCTGGTTGACCTCCGGGCAACAAAAAAGGCGCTCCTTTCGGAACGCCTTTAGAGTAGTTATATTTGTCTTTTCGACAACTTTTTTATATTTAGCTATATGAATTGCTGGGAAACATACTAGCAAACAAATTTCTTGGGGTTTCTCCAGATGGCCTTTTGTAAAAAGCCTGTGTGAGATTCCTCCCGGTCGCCGTATATCAATATTCCTCTTTTTACGTTTTTTTTCGATAAAATTCTATTTTTATCTTGCTTGTTTTTTTAGCATAGAACCGTATTGTTTGGTACGCCCGCGATATTTCCAAGAAGCGCCGGATCGTGAACAAGATGAAAGGCAATTCCGGCGTGCCTCTGTCCCCGCCCCCCTATGGCTACATCAAAAACCCGGAGGACCCCCGCTTTTGGGTGATTGACCCGGAGGCCGCCGCCGTTGTGCGGCGTATCTATCAAATGGCCCTGGACGGCTACGGGCTGGCGGAAACCGCCGCCGCGCTGGAGCGGGATGGAGTGTTCAATCCCACCTACTACTGGCGGAGCAACGGGACCAGCCGGGGCGGTTCCAAAAGCACCGTGGAGCCCACCAAATGGGGGCATACCACCATCAAGAAAATCCTCACCTTGCAGGAGTATTGCGGTGACGTGATTAACTTCAAGTCCTACTCCAAGTCCTACAAGATGAAAAAGCGGATTGAAAACCCGGAGGAGAACCAGGCAATCTTCCTCAACGTCCACGAGGCCATTATAGACCGTCCCACCTGGGAAAAGGTGCAGAGCATGAAAAAGGGGACCCGCCGGAGGCGGCCCACCGTCACCCAGGAGCCCAGCGCCTTTTCTGGCGTTCTCAAATGCCCGGAGTGCGGCGGCAACCTCAATTTCCACTTCAACCAGGGCAACCACGATATTAAATTCTTTAGTTGCCAGAACCACAATTCCGGCCTCCGCAAGTGCTCCAAGACCCACTATATCCGGCTGGAATTTCTAGAGCGGGTGGTGCTGTACGAGGTAAACCGGTTGGCCTGTTTCGCCAATGAGTACGAGGACGATTTCATCAAGGCCATGATGGGCCGTTCCGCAAAAGTGACGGAGAATGAGCGGGCCAGGAAACAGCGGGAGCTGGACGGACTGCTGGCGAGGGACAAAGAACTTGACGGGCTTTTCGAGAGGCTTTACGAGGATAACGTGAGCCAGAAAATCAGCGACGCCCGGTTTGCGAAAATGTCCCAGCGGTACGAGCAGGAGCAGGGAGAGAACGCCAAGCGGATCAAGGCGCTGCGGCTGGATCTGAAAAAGAGCGAGGGCCAGCGGATGGACATTGACACGTTTCTTGAAACGGTCCGGCGGTACACCAACGCCACCGAGATTACCCAGCGCATGGTGGCGGAGCTGATTGACCATATCGACGTGTACCA
>NZ_CAJMXG010000402.1:0-2002 GCF_905219725.1 Oscillibacter sp. CU971 | reverse complement strand
CCTGTGGAAGTGCCGGTAGAACTCCGTAAGGGGGCAATACCGCCAGGGCGTATTTTCAAACACTTCGGGAAGATTCCTGCAATACACATGGCCGCAGATGTCCGCCTCGTAATTGTAGTTCCAATGGCTGTATACAGGCCGGGCGCCAGACTTCTAGCATTTTTCCGAGTAGTTATAATAAAATTCTTCCCAGTGGGTCGGGCCGTTCTTGTCGAACTGGATGAACAGGCGGGCGTTCTCGTAGGCTTCTTTTCNGGGCATGTCTCCGATATAATAGCAGTTGGTCTTGATAATACGGATGACAATTTCATCCGGGGCGGTTTTCTGAATTATTTGGCAGGTGTCCCGATTTTCAATCCAGCCCCTCCGGCCCCTGGATTTCAGTGTAAGCTCCCGCTTGCAGTGGGGGCAGGTCCCCTTGGCGTTGTATTTCAATCCAGAGAGCGTGACTTCATGGCCGCNATTGGTGCAGATGCCCTTCACGGATTTCTGGCNTTTCTTTTCATAATCATAGAAGAAATAGGCGGGCAGGGTCTGATACGCCCAGGATTGCCAACCACGGGGCAGAGGCGGCACACAGGCCATGCGGTTTTGAACTTTCTGGCGGCGCATTTCAAGGCGCTTTTCCAGCCGCTGGGCTTTCATGGCGCTTTGGGCCTGAATTAAAGCGTCAAAGCCTTTGTTTATGCCGTCATGAAAGTAGCGTTCCAGGCGCTCCTGGTCCTCCGGCGAGTAAAAGGCGCAGTATCTCGCAAAGCGCCAATCTTTTCCCAAATTATCAAAGGACGCCGTTCGCCAGAAGGTCTTGCCATTCNCATTCCCGGCCAGAGTAATATAGCCGTCTTTGGAGTGGAACATGGTCCAGATGGGCCGAAAATCCCCCTGGGCGGCATGTTCCCGGTCATGTATGTACAGTACCAGGGTCTTCCTGTGACTGATAATTCTGACCGCCGTTTGGACAATATACTTGACCTGTTCCGCATGGAGAAGGCCGCTGTCCATAGACNTGGCAGCGCCGGGAGCGGCGAACTCCCGGCAGGCTTTTTTATTTAACATAGCTTATACTGCCTCCCCCAACAGGCTGATTTGGCCGTCAATAGCGGCCTTGGACTTCTTCTCGGGTGCCTTCTTCGTGGCGCTGCCGGAAGCAGGCTTGGATACGGCCTTGGGTTTGTCCTGGTCCTCGGGAGCGTCCGGGTCGTTGAAATACGCCTCGGCCCATTGATAACAAAGGCCGTCCGGGATGTCGATACCGTAGACGCCGTTCTCGTGGGATTCCCCCAGGTCTTTCATTTCCCGCTCGGCGAACTCACGGGCCTTGCGATAGATATAGCGAAAGCAATGCGCCATAGTCTTGCGGGGATGCAGGACCCGGCGTGCGAACTCCGGATTCTCCCGGCACAGAGCTTGAATATGCTCGGACACGCAGTCTTTCATGTTGCGCCGGGTAATACGCTCCGTGTCGGCGCTGACACGCTGGACGGAGAAAGCCGTCACGTCCTGGTCGCTCATGGCGGCAATGCGGTCAAGCTGGAGCTGTCCGGCGGTTTCACTGGGGCTGGGCATATCGGGAGCCGGTTCAGGCACGGGGGCCGGTTCCGCCGCTTTCGGTTCCGGATGGCCCGCCGGCTTCGCCGGAACAGCCGCTTGGGCAGACCGGTCCTTTGCCCGTGAATCGTTCCGGGCCTCAATCGCCATGTCGGAGAAAATACTCATGGGGACCTCCTTTTTTTNGATACAGGATTTTTGCGCAGGCAATACACGCATAGAAGAAGAAAGCGGGGAGAAATACACGCCGGAGCGTAATACACGCTGGGGTTGAAAACAGCGAAAAAGTTCCGGATTTGACTTGTANGATTTGTAGNACTTTTTTTCAGGTTTCGCTCCTATATATTTNCCTANTACACATATGTGTTATAAATAGATATTTCTATAAACTTTCTTAAAAAAAGACTTACAAACCCTACAACATACGTCAATCCCTTGCAGCCGTAAGGTTTGA
>NZ_CAJMXG010000401.1:0-2004 GCF_905219725.1 Oscillibacter sp. CU971 | reverse complement strand
ATGGTGTCCTCGATCTTCTGTGCGGGCGTCCCCGCAGGGAAAAACTTGTCGATGCGGTTCCGGGGCATTTTGAACTGCTCCACCTGATTGGGCTTTTCCTCCTGCATGATGGACAGGATCACGTCGGGGTTCAGCTTGCCCTTTTCGGAAAAGTCCCTGATTTTGATGGCCTGGGCGTGGGAGGGGGTGCAGTCCTCGCCCTCCATGACCTCCAACAAGGCGTTCTGCTCGTTCTCCGGCAGATAGGACAGCTCTACGGCAGGGCGCAGGGCCATTTGTAACGTGCCCTTTCCTTTCAGCACAGTATTGTCTACCATATCCAACAGTTCGGGTACAAGGTTTGTCAGGCGGATATACTTTCGGATTTGCTCATGGCTTTCGCCCGATTGCTCCGCCAAAATCTCCCGCGAGGTCTTACCACCTAACTTCTGCAACGGTGTTGCAGAGGTTAAATCTGTGCGCTCCCCTTGTTGCCGTTTCATGGCATCCAGCTTCATCTTATAGGCAAACGCCTTTTCCGAGGGCAGGACACGCTCACGCTGGAGGTTGCTGTCCACCATGATAATGATGGCTTCATCATCGGTCAGCTCCCGGACGATGCAGGGCACCGTAGGCAGTTCCGCCAGCTCTGACGCCAGCTTGCGCCGGTGGCCCGACACCATCTGATAACTGCCGTCCGGCATGGGCCGCACCAGGACGGGGGAAAGAACTCCGCGTTCTTTGACGCTCTCCACCATCTGCTCCATTTCCTCGTCCATCCGCACCTTGAACGGGTGGTCGGGAAAGTCGCTGATCTCGGCGGTGGGCAGGTCGATCACATAGCTGCGCTGGGCGTTGTCCCGTTCCTCCTGGGTGGTGAACATACTATCTACCGAGGTCAGAAGTCCGGCTGCGCTCTTTGCTGCCAATGTCCAGCACCTCCTTTGTCAGTTTGCGGTAGGCGTCCGCCGCCCGTCCCCTGGGTTCGTGCTGGAAGATGCTCTTGTCCGCTGTGCTGACCTCCGCCAGCCGCACCGTGGCCGGGATCACCGTGTCCAGCACGGGCAGGTGCCGCCCAAAGTTCGACTTGACGCTGTTCACGATGTCCTTGCGGAACGTGGTTTCATTCGCCATCGTCAGAAACACGCCGCCGATCTTTAGACGGGGGTTGATCTGACGCTGGATGCTCCGCACGGTGCCTACCAACTCCGTCATATCCTCCGCCGCCAGATAGTCCGCCTGAACAGGCACAAGCACATAATCCGACGCGGACAGGGCGTTGATGACCAGCATACCCAACGAGGGGCGGCAATCCAGCAGAACATAATCATAATCCCGCTTCACGCTGTCCACATACTGCCGTAGCACCGTTTCCCGGCTCATCACGTTTACCAGCCCCACCTCCACGGCGGACAGGCTGCGGTTCCCCGGCACAAAGTCAAAGCCCTCATGGTGGTGCATGATCTCCGGGTGGTCGCGGGGCATTGTCCCGGCCACAACGTCGTTCATGGCATTGGCAAGGGTCACGGGCAGGTCGTGGGGCTTGCGCTGGCCCAGCATTTTGGTCAGATCGCCCTGGGGGTCTACGTCCAGCAGGAGAACTTTCTTTCCTTCCAGCGCAAGACCGGCCCCCAGGTTGTAGACGGTCGTGCTTTTGCCAACTCCGCCCTTTTGATTTGCTACGCTTATCACTTTTGGTTTCGCCATTTTGGGGGTTCCTCCTTCTCCATAAATTTAGCCGCCTGCGGCGAAACAGGCGGCTATGTACGGGCATGGAAAAAGCCGCCTTTTCATCATTGAAAAGACGGCCTATCCAGTCAAGCGATATGTGATTTTAGAGAGTAGTTCAAAGGGCGGCGCTAAACCGTATGTCCGCATTTCCCGGTGTTTTGTCGTATCAAAGCTCATCCCTTGGTAGTAAATTCGTAGTAATTGGGGTGGTATGCTGTCAGGAAATGCGGGGTAATGCGCTGTTTCACAAGGTTTTGCGGGTTCTTACAAAATATTTCCTATAAACCTTTAAGG
>NZ_CAJMXG010000400.1:0-2009 GCF_905219725.1 Oscillibacter sp. CU971 | reverse complement strand
ACACCCAAAATCCACGGAAGGGCATAAGGGGATGTGACGCAGACAGCCCTCCGTGCGCTTTCACATGCTTTCCGGTTTCACTTTGGCCTTATGGTTTCACTTTGGCCTACCGGTTTTGCTTTGGCCTTTGCTGTATCTGTCCGGCTTCATGCGGACCCCCGGAGTGTATTTCCGGCTCCGCAGGGGACGGGGGAAGAAAAGACTATATTCAGTTAAAGATAGGCAGAAGAAAAGCCGCCTCCGCCTGGAGCAATTCAGGAGAGACGGCTTGCTTTTGCAAATCTTATTAAATGGGGCTTGCTATTTCAAAGTCATAAGCGTAAAATAGGCGGTGAGGAAAACTGAATAGTGCGGTGGGCATAGGGAGCGCCAACTCCCCATGCCCTATGCGGACACTAGCGCTGTCCACACAACGATGAAATTCGCACCACGGGATTATTATACCCTCTGCTGTAATCTTTGGCAAGAGGGGAAACCGCTGTGTTGCTATTATAACATCGTGTCGTGTTGGGATTATTGCGTCCGCACGGCACGATTTCTGTTTTCCTCACGGCAAGTTCCCAGCGTATCCCCAGATTCTTCCCCCAGCAAAGCAGGAAGGGGGACGGCTGACCGTCCCCCTGACCCTGCCTTATCTTGCCGTGAGAAAACAACACAGGGTACATGTGGGCAATGGTTCTGTCAAAACCCGAAAGACCCGCCGACAGGACACAAACCGAACGTGAAAACACGTCCACATATATCCTAAAACATTGAAAGGGGGTAATCTCTATGCACGCTCGCAACCACATCCGCCGTCTTATCACAGCAGCGCTTACGGCGTCACCGCCGGTAGTTATAGACACGAACAGAAAAGCAACATCCAAGCAAACAAAAGCGCAAAACTAAAGCCAAAAAAATAAACTTCCTGTCGACGCAAGCGTCAGCAGGAAAAGATGCAACAAATAAATCCTTATTGTACTACAATATTTTGATGAAAAATTATATAGAAAAGTGGGAATCATTATGATAGAATGTAAGAGTAAGGATGAGGGTCGCGTGTGGTTGCACGTGGACGATGCTATTATCCGCCGTCTTATTGCGGCAGCTCTTGCGATTATTATGGCACTGTCCCTGTCCGTCTCGGCCTTCGCCGTCGAGTATGACACGCACATCGACCCCAACTGTCCGGTTTGCAATCCCGGCGTCACGCAGGATTCCAAGCTCAACGCAATTTCTGACGCTCTCGCGGCAGTCCTGAGTTTCAGCGACGTATCCAGCACACACACGTTCCATGATGCGATTATCTGNTGCGCGAACCAGAGCATCGTCGGCGGCTATACGGACGGCTCGTTCAAGCCTGCCAACACTGTATCCAGGTCCAACTTCGTCGTCATGCTGTCCAGAGCGTTCTATGCCAGCGACATCAAGAAATACANCANTGACTTCACACTGTCCTATGGCGCGTTCTACCCCAACTATCTCGCGCTTGCGAACAACGGCATCTGGAACAATGTCAGCTTCGATGAAGACTATATCTACACTTCTGCGTTCGCGGCAAGCATGAACAAGGGTATCTCCCGGTATGACATGGCCCAGCTCATGACCAACATCATGACCAAGAAGGGTTTCTCTGCCAGCGCCAACGATAAGAACGCGGCGATTGCCAAAATCACAGACTATAACAGCATCCCCAGCCAGTACCGTGATGCGGTCGCCAACGTGTATGCCCTCGGCGTCATCGGCGGCTACTCCGACGGTTCTTTTAACGGCGATGGCGTCATGAACCGCGGTCAGGCTGCGGTTGTAATCTACCGCATGATGCAGTACACCGGAAACTCCGGCGGGGATATCACCAATCCTGACCCTGAGACTCCCGTAGACCCCAGCACCGGCGAAGTTGTCTGCGCCTGCGTAACAGTCCACGGCAAGCTCTGCGAGATTTGCCACACAGCTCAGACCGGCAACACAACTCCTGTAGAACCTGAGAAGCCTGAAACGCCCAACACTCCTGCTGCCGGAACTCTGAC
>NZ_CAJMXG010000399.1:0-2019 GCF_905219725.1 Oscillibacter sp. CU971 | reverse complement strand
GTCCTTTATTGGACGTTTCCTTTACCTTTGTCTGTTTGCCTGGCTTTTACCGGCTTTAATCAGTGCTTCCTTAAAGTTCGACTGCCTTTGCTTGGCCCGCTGTCCGATCAGCCCTGCCCTTTGAGGCGCGTCCCGCTTTTACCGCCTCAAAGCTCAAGCCGCCGGGGCCTTCGGCTCCGCCTGATACTCGAAGAACACAATGTTCCCGCTGACGGACACGGCGTCTTGCTCCCCCTGGCCAACGCTCACGTTTACGCTGTCCAGCATACAGCGGAAGGCGCTGTCGTGGAGCTGCTGAAGCACCGCCTTGGCGGATTCGTAGGTGCCGGTGGTGAAGGACATGGAGATGCTACGCCGGACGATGGCCTGGGAGGCGTCCACGGTGCTGAAAGACAGGCTGTAATCCTGGGTGGAGGCCNGGATGGAGTTCAGCTCGAACATGACGGGCTGGAGGTTGTCGTAGTCGGCGATGCTCCGGGGCGGCTCCCCGGCGGAGAAGAGGGCTTCCAGCTCCCGCTCCATCCGGCGCTTTTCCTCCAGGCGGAGCTGGGCGGCCTCGATTTCCGCCCGGCAGGACTCCGCCTCGCCAAGGCAGCGGTCACGCTCCGCCGTCATAGGCATGTAGAACAGCAGCATGTAGCCGCTGGCCAGCAGGATGACGCCGAGCAGGGCCAGGAGCATCCACTCCCGGGTAGTCAGTTGTCTCCTCATCCCTGGGACACCTCCTTTTGCAGCTGAATCAGCACGCTGGCCTGAACCGGGGCGCTGTCGTCCGCCGGAGCGCCCTCCGACTGGGTGGTGGCGGCGGTGTTCACCATGGTATAGGATACGATGGGGGAGGCCTCCAGGGCCTTGACAATCCGGGCGGTCTGGGCCAGGGTTACGCCGGAGAACTGGAGCTGGACCGTATCGCCGCCGTTGGAAACCGCGTCCATGGACGCCGTNGACCCCACGGCCNCGTCCAGCAGGGCCAGGACCTCCATGCGGTCAATGAGGTCCCGCTCCTCCTCGGTGGCGGAGTAGCGGCTGTAGCGCTCCCACACCTCGCTGTAGTCCGTCAGCTCCAGCAGGACGCCTTGAAGCTGTGCCTCCGCCGCCGTCAGGGACTGCCGGGCCTGGGCGGTCTCCGCCCAGAGGTCGTAAACCAGGAATTTGCCAAGCCCCAGGAGGCACACCAGCNCGAAGAGCACGTACAGGGCGATGGTTGCGGGCTTGGTGGTGCGGTCGGGCTTGTAGAAGAGGTTCATGGACCGCTTGGCGGGGTAGGCCGCGTTTCGCTTGCTCATATCAATTCCCTCCCATGGCCGCGCCGGCGGCGAAAATGCCCGCGGAGGCGGATTGCCCGGCCTCCGGCAGCAGATCCGCCGGGTCCAGCAGGGGCAGGCCCACCGTGTTTTCGATGCTGCGGCGCAGCAGGTCCATGGACGCGCCGCCGCCCACCAGGTACACGCCGCTCAGGTTGCTGGACCGGTAAGTGAACTGGTAGAAGTTGATGACCTTCAAAATTTCCACGGCGATCCGCTCGCAGACCTCCGCCACGGCGGGGAGGGTGAGGACGTTTTGGAAGTTCGCGGCCTTGTAGGTATTGGAGAGGAAGGGGTCCACCCCCAGCTCCCCCGCCACGATGGTGTCCAGGTTCCGCCCGCCCAGGGCGATCTGCCGGGTGGCCTGGACCCGGTCCCGCCAGACCACCGTAATCCGGGTGAACTGGTGCCCCAGGTCCACGAAGCAGAACTCCTCCGCTCCCGCGCCCCGGGCCTGGCAGAGCTGAATCAGCGCCATCTCCTGGGGCAGAACCGTTTTCAGCCGGAGGCCCGCCTGGGCGAACATCCGGGCGTACTCCGCCAGCGTCTGCTTGGCCGCCGCCGCCGCCATCATGGGCACGCCCTGGGCCTCGCCGTCCTCCCCGGCGGGGGCGCAGACGGCGTAGTCGCAGTGGTACTGGTCCGCCACGCCCTGGATGAAGTCCGAAAACTCGTAGGGCAGGTTCAAAAGCAGCTGCTCCGTGGTCATTCGAAG
>NZ_CAJMXG010000398.1:0-2033 GCF_905219725.1 Oscillibacter sp. CU971 | reverse complement strand
CTCTGGAGGACGGCAGCGACTACGTCCCCGCCAAGGCCCCCATCCTGATGGGCCACCACTTCTCGTCCATCGCCGGCGCGGGCCCCATCACCGGCCCCATCGGCGCGGCGGGCTTCGGCTGGCTTGCCTGCACGCTGTGGATTCTCATCGGCGGCATCTTCTTCGGCGGCGTCCATGACTTCGGCGCCCTGTTTGCCTCCGTCCGCCACGACGGCAAGTCCATCGGCGAAATCATTTCTACCAACATGAGCAAGCGGGCCAAGATGCTGTTTTTGATCTTCGCCTACCTGACCTTGATCCTGGTGGTGGCGGCCTTCGCCTCCATCGTGGCCGGCACCTTCGGCGCCACCTTCACCGAGGCGGGCGAGGTGGATCTGGTCGCCTCCGAGGCCAACGCCCGGGTGGCCATNGTCTCCCTGCTGTTCATCGCCATCNCCATTGTCTTCGGCTTCCTGGTGTACCGCCGGAACGCCCCCATGTCCGTGGCCAGCGTGATCGGCGTCATCGCCATCGTGGCCATCATCGCCATCGGCATGAACTTCCACCCCATCTACCTGAGCAAGGACGCCTGGATGTGGATCTGCGGCATTTACATCGCCATCNCCTCCGTCACCCCGGTTTGGATTCTGCTTNAGCCCCGCGACTACCTGAGCTCCTTCCTGCTGTACGCCATGCTGGCCCTGGCGGTCATCGCCGTGGTGCTGGCCCGGCCCGACATGGGGAGCATGGCCGTNGTGAACACCTTCGTGGTCACCAACCCCGACACCGGCGCGGGCAACCCCATCTTCCCCGTCCTGTTCACCACCATCGCCTGCGGCGCAATCTCAGGCTTCCACTCCCTGGTCTCCTCCGGCACCACCTCCAAGCAGCTGGATAAGGAGACCGACGCGAAGCCCATCGCTTACGGCGGCATGCTGCTGGAGTGCGTCCTGGCCATCCTGACCCTGTGCGCCGTGGCCTATGCCTACAGCTGGAACGCGGCCAACCCCGACAATGCCCTGGCGGGCGCCACCGCCATCTTCGGCGGCGGCCTGGCCCACATGATTGACGACTCCATCCCCGGCACTTACAGCATCCTCTACACCCTGCTGGTGCTGACCTACTCCGCCTTCTGCCTGACCTCCCTGGACACCGCCACCCGTCTGGCCCGGTTCATGTTCCAGGAGTTCTGGCTGGATTCCAGCAAGGGCGAGACCCCGGAGAACGTCACCGGCTACAAGAAGGTCCTCTCCAACATGTATGTCTCCACCGCCATCACCGTGGTGCTGGGCGTGCTGCTGGGCCTGAACGGCTATGAGAAGATCTGGGCGCTGTTTGGCTCCGCCAACCAGCTGCTGGCGGGCCTGGGCCTGCTGGCGGTGGCCACCTGGCTGGGCAACATCGGCAANAACAACAAGATGTTCCTGCTTCCCATGGGCTTCATGATCATCGTCACCATCTGCTCCCTGCTGGTCAACACCAAAAACCAGATTGCGGTCATCTCCGCCGGAGGAGCGGACTGGGGCCCCTATGTCCAGGCCATTCTGGGCATCCTGCTGGTGGTCCTGGCGGTCATTNTGGNCATCGAGGGCTGNGTGACCATCGCCCATCCCAAGAAGAATCAGAAGGTCTGAGCGAACCCATGAGCGGAGCGCCAGTCTCCGCCGGGCGCGAAGCCTTTTGTCCCGGATGAAAAGAAGAGAAGGGCCCGGCGGGTATATCCCGCCGGGCCCTTCGGCCGTTTACTCCTGGNCTTTGGCCAGGGCGATTTTATCCAGCAGTTCCAGGATTTCCTGCCTCGTGTAGTCCTCCTTTTCCCCGGTGCTGAAAATCAGGCGGAGATCGTACAACAAAGCCTTCTGCGTGTCCTTGCGCTCTTTTTCAGTACCCATAAACAGCACCTCCTTGCAGCTATTATACCGGCTTTTCCGCCCCGGCGCAAGCTGTATTTCCCGCCGCCGACAGATTCCCCATGGTTTTTCATGCCCCGTCCGGTAGAATGGGACAAATTGGAAGGAGGCGGTCCCATGGGAGANGAAAAGCGGGTGCTGCGG
>NZ_CAJMXG010000397.1:0-2036 GCF_905219725.1 Oscillibacter sp. CU971 | reverse complement strand
GTCAAAAGTGTGTACCAAAACAATCAAAAGAAGGGAGATAAGGCCGAGCCCTGAACAGGGGCTCTTCGCCTTTCCACGCGAAAAACACATATCCTTTTATGGAGAAACAGTTAGCTCAATGGTAGAGCGACAGACTAAAATCTGTGTGTTGCGAGTTCGAGTCTCGCGCTGCTTCTCCGACGGCATGGAGCCCTTTGGCAGGGGCTCCTATTATTTTTGCGGAGAAAGGAGAGACGTATGCGTGAGCAGATTCTGCAAGATATCAAAGAGTCTATTATCGCCATCAGCATGGAGCTATTACACGCAGGCAAAGACTGGTTCACACAACTCAGCTATGAGAAATGGGCCCTGCTGGAGATACAGGACCTGATTCTCCAAAATCCAGAAGCGTCTCCCTGGGATATTGTGGAGGAGTTTATCAACCTTATGGATCGGTATTCTCTTGTACCTCATCCCAATAATCACATCTTTTGTGTCGCTCATGACACCGCTTGGTCAGTCCTGGTGGAGCTGATGGGCGAAGAACCGCTGCATTGAAAGGAGAACTGAAATCAATGGAAATCGTAGGAAGCGTGATATTTAAGGACAAGACTTTGCCCATTTACAGCTCGCTTGATGTGCCCCTGTTCAGGGCTTCGGACGTGGCTAAGCTGATCGAGTACAGCGACGGCAACGTCTGGAAGATGCTTGAGATGTGCGAGGCCGACGAGAAGCTGACTTTACCGATGGTAGCGCATGGCCAGAGGCGGACTGTCAGCTTCATCACGGAGACCGGCCTCTATAACATCCTTGCTCAAAGCCGGAAGCCGATTGCCCGAGCGTGGCGGCGTGTCGTCCATGAGGAACTGATTGCTCTCCGGAAGTCTCGGGGCAAGAACGTGGCCGAGCAGTTCCAGGATTGGGATGATGCCGCCGAGTCTATCTACTTCGACGAGGAGACTGGAATGATGATGCAGTCGGTTACGGTTGCCGGCGGCGATGTGGAGCAAATCCCTTATAGGCCCTAACATTTAACAAATGCTTTTTGAAAGGAGGCATCGACTATGAAAATCCCGACCGGATTAGTGCCCAAAGCGGAGCGGTTCTTGAAAAAGGCTTCGCCGACGATCCTTACCTGCATTGGCGCGGCTGGTGTCGTGGCTACCGCTATTATGGCGGCCAAGGCGACCCCGAAAGCGTTGAAGCTGATCCACTCGGACAGCCGCATCAATCATGATGGAGACCCGAATGCCTACACCAAGAAAGAGGCAGTGGCGTCCTGCTGGAGGTGTTACGTCCCCACGGTAATTGTCGGCGGCTCCACCATCGCCTGCATATTTGGGGCGAATGCTCTGAACAAACGCCAACAGGCGGCTCTTGCCAGCGCCTACGGGCTCGTGAGTCAGGCCTATAACGACTACAAGCGCAAGGTTCGCGAGAATTTTGGCGAGGAGGCCCACCGGGATATCATGCGGCAAATCGCCGCTGAACGCAGCAGTGGCGCTACGATCATCTCCCCCAATCTCATTAACGGTTCGTGCTTGGAATTTGAGGGTGCGAACGAGGAACAGCGGCTGTTCTATGACGCGATGTCCGAGCGATATTTTCAGGCAACTATCAGTCAGGTTCTCCAAGCGGAGTATCATCTCAACCGTAATTTTGCACTGGGCGGAGGATTTATCACGCTGAATAACTTTTATGAGTTCCTCGGCATTGAAGGTGTTCAGGGTGGCGATGACATTGGTTGGATGGTTTCGGACGGCCTCTATTGGGTCGATTTCGACCACAGCCGAGCCATGGTGGACGATGGTCTGAATGGTGAAGTCGAATGTTTTATCATCGACGCGCCGTTTCCGCCGGTCAGCGAAGCGGAATACGATGAATATTTGTGACCGATACGCAGAAAACGCAATGACTGTTATGGAAAGGAGGTAAACGCTTCATGAGAAGGAAACGTGACACGATCAAGCTTTTGGCTATTCTTGCCACCGGCCTCGGATTTGCGGCAACGCTGCTGTCCGATTGGGCCAACAGCAAGGAGCAGGAGGCATTGATCG
>NZ_CAJMXG010000396.1:0-2049 GCF_905219725.1 Oscillibacter sp. CU971 | reverse complement strand
CCCGAGGTCTATGAGTTCGCCGACACCTGGGAGCTGGCGGGCGGGGCCCTGGCCCGGCTACACGCGGCGGCGGCGGAGAAGGGCTGGAATACCATCGTCTGCCCCGCTCCGGAGGACCTGAGCCGCATCGAGCACCTGCTGATTCCCGGCCTGGGGCTGGCCTTCGTCACCTCCTGCCCGGGGATGGACTACGGCAAAAAGCCCTACCGCCGCATCCGGCTGGACGCCATGACGGAGACCGAGGGCCGGTCCCGCCTCCGCTTCCAGACCCGGATGACCGCCCTGCTCCGGGAGGAGGCGATAGACGCGCTGAAAGACGCCAAGCGGAATCACGACGCCCTGGAAGCGGTCTATAACCCCTACGTGGACTTCGACGGCGTCCGGGCCCAGGCCGCCCTGGAGGCGGGAAGGCTGCTGAGCTACTTGAAATAAATAAAAGAGAAGGAAGCCTGCCGGCGGGCTTCCTTCTCTTTTGATCAGTTTAAAAAATCTTTCAGCTTTTTGCTCCTGGAGGGATGCCGGAGCTTCCGCAGAGCCTTGGCCTCGATCTGCCGGATGCGCTCCCGGGTAACGTTAAACTCCTTGCCCACTTCCTCCAAGGTCCGGGTCCGCCCGTCCTCAATGCCGAAACGAAGCTTAAGGACCTTCTCCTCCCGGGGCGTTAAAGTGGACAGCACGTCCATCAGCTGTTCCTTCAGCAGGGTGAAGGACGCGGCCTCGCTGGGCTCCGACGCCCCTTCGTCCGGGATGAAGTCCCCCAGGTGGGAGTCCTCCTCTTCGCCGATGGGGGTTTCCAGGGACACGGGCTCTTGGGCGATCTTCATGATCTCCCGCACCTTGTCCACGGGCATGTTCATCTCCGCGGCAATCTCGTTGGGGGAGGGGTCGTGTCCCAGCTCCTGGAGGAGCTGGCGGCTGACCCGGATGACTTTGTTGATGGTCTCCACCATGTGGACGGGAATGCGGATGGTCCTGGCCTGGTCGGCAATGGCCCGGGTAATGGCCTGGCGGATCCACCAGGTGGCGTAGGTGGAGAACTTGTAGCCCTTGGTGTAGTCGAACTTTTCCACGGCCTTAATGAGGCCCAGGTTGCCCTCCTGGATCAGGTCCAGGAACAGCATCCCACGGCCTACATAGCGTTTCGCAATGGAAACTACCAGACGGAGGTTGGCTTCCGCCAGCTTCTGCTTGGCGGTCTCGCCGGCGCGGTACTGCTTGCGCAGGGCCGCCTCCAGGGCGGGGTCGATCTCCGCGCCCTCTTCCCGCTGGCGGCGGAGCTCCGCCAGCTTCTCGGCCGCCTCGTTCCCGGCGGACATGGCCTGGGCCAGGCTGACCTCCTCCTCCGGCGTCAGCAGGGCCACCTTGCCGATCTCCTTTAAATACATGCGGACGGGGTCGTCGATGGAGAAGCTGTTGACCAGGGTGTTGGGGTCCACCAGCTCCTCTTCCTCCATGCCGGCGATCTCCTCGGCGGCGGGGCCCTCCTCGGGGAGCTCCGGGAGCAGGTCATCCTCGGCGCTGATGTCGATGTTCAGTGCCTCCAGGGAGTCATAGAGCTGGTCCATCTGCTCGCCCTCGAGGTTCAGATCGTCCACGGCCTCCATCAGCTCGGCGGACTCCACCTTGCCTTTTTTCTTGCTCTTGGCCAGCAGCTCCCGGAGCTTTTCATTGTTGATGAGCCAGGAGGCGGCGGGAAGGGCGGCCACCTGCTTGTCGTCCAGCCGGACGATGCCGGCCTTCTTGGCCTCCTCGTCGGTCATGATCCGGGGAGGAGCGGGTTCTTCCGGGGCCCCCTCCGCCTCGGCGGCGGCTAAAATGGCGTCGGCCTGACGCTCCAGCTCCTTGGCATCCTGTTTATTAGACATTCCGTTTTTCTCCCTTTTTATCTTTATGTTTTTCTGCCGCCGCCAACAGGGGGTCCGTTTCTACGCCGGAGCGTTTCGCGGCCTCCGCCTGTATGACGCGTATGTAATCCGCCAGGGCCTGCCGCCCGTTTTGGACGGATTCCGGCCGCTGGCAGACAGCGGTAACGTGGTTCATCTCCTCCAC
>NZ_CAJMXG010000395.1:0-2054 GCF_905219725.1 Oscillibacter sp. CU971 | reverse complement strand
GCACTCCCCAACAAGTAGCAGACCAGGGGAACAAATGAGCGGAGCGAAATTTGGGCCACGGGTCGATACTTGCTCTCAGTTACCATAGCTGATACAATAGAATGAAGTCTTCAAAAAATTTTTGAAAGCCCTTGTAAGATTTTTCGGTATTTTACGTCTTATAGGGGTGAAGGGACCTTCAAATATCGGAGAGGAGGCGCAACCTTGGAGGACTGCCAAATCATAGAGTTGTACTGGCATAGGAACGCAGAAGCAATATCCGAAACCGCCAACAAGTACGGAGCTTACTGCTTCTCCATCGCCGAAAATATACTGCACAGCGTGGAAGATTCCGAGGAGTGCATCAACGATACATGGCTTCACACCTGGAACGCGATTCCGCCCCAGCGCCCCAAGGTGCTTCGGATGTTTCTGGCGAAAATCACGCGCAATCTCTCCTTTGACCGTTTTCGCGCACGAAATACAGAAAAGCGGGGCGGCGGTGAGATCACCTTGGTTTTGGACGAGCTGGTGGAGTGCCTCTCCGGCGGGAAGGATGCGGCAGTGGAATACGAGTCCAAAGAATTGGAGGAGTGCATTCAACGTTTCGTGCGGACGCTGCCGGAGCAGGAGGGAAACATATTCCTGCGCCGATATTTTTTCAATAAGCCAGCCGCTGTGATTGCGCGGGAGTATGGAATGACAAAAAACAATGTGACGGTAATCCTCAGCCGGACGCGAAAAAAACTCCGGCGGGAACTGGAAAAGGAGGGCTATCTGTGAATGTTGAAAATCTGTACCGGGCCATCGGTACGGTGGATGGCGATTTGTTGGAGCGGTGCGAAACCGCTGTCCGCAGAGGCGGGGCAAAGTCTAACTGGCTGAAATGGGCGGGCGCGGTGGCGTGTTTTGGCCTGATTGTCACAGTAGCTATAGCAGCATTACCGGGCATTTTGAAAGGGCCAGGTGGAGTTGTGTCGCCTCCTTACTCTAATGTGCCTGGGCCTGCGGTCAGCGATGGTGATAATCACTCCAACGCAGACTCGTCCCAGTCGGTTGAACCTGGTACTGTCCAAGTTGGGGATACTCGGGCTGAAAAATGGCTGACCGCAGAAGAACTGGGATTGGAAAATTCGGAAGGGATAATTTCCAGCGGCCTTGCAGTTCCGATTTTCATTTCCTATCAGGGCGGTTTTTATGGTGTTGTGGGCGAGGGCCAACTGGACAATCCGCGTTTTGCCCCCTCGGAAAGCGAGAATTTGCTTTTCAATACCCATTATACTCATACTGTTTATCTGGTGGAGGGGCATACTAACTGCATCGCTATTCACATCAATGGCATGGAGGTCTACGAGAAAATCTTTGATGTGACCTTTGTGGTAGATGGAACTACCTATGCTATTGCCTACTCCCCGGTAATGAATGCTGACTACAACTTGGGAGATGTGGTGCTGGAAACCGAAGACTACACTGTTTATGAGGCAGTAAAACTCCAAGGGGAACCAGCCCGGTGCGTGGAATACATCGTGGACATTCTTCCCCTTCTCCAGAGAGAGAGGCCGAACCTTTTTGACGGCTCCGACTTGGAACCGGACGGGTACTATAGGGAACAGTGGCAACTTGCCCTGCCGCTGGAGTGAGCAACCCTGGAGACAGCCCTATAAAACGCACCGCATGGCCCTATGGCTGTGCGGTGCGTTTTTGAGTGTTTTCGGAATAGCGGGGTGGCTGTCAATTCGACAAAGTTTCTTTGTGATACTTTACCGCACATGAGCATTCGCACCGGGGTTATCGTTGCCATAACCTTCCAGCAGGTTAATGACGCCCCACACACCCAGACCAGCGCCCAACGCGACCACAAGAACCTTCAAAGTGTCAATAGCAGAAGTGAAAAATTCCATAAAACTACCTCCATAATGTTGAAAATATTAGTTTGAAAGTGATGGGAGAATCTCCCCAGAAATATAAAAACCGCTGACTGATGGTGTCAGTCAGCGACCAGCCTGTCGAAAAGAGGCCTGTCTGTCTTCATTACCAGACAGGCCACAAAGTTAATGAGGGATAAAATGTAGGAA
>NZ_CAJMXG010000394.1:0-2069 GCF_905219725.1 Oscillibacter sp. CU971 | reverse complement strand
TTGTTTATTTTGCACTTATTGTTGACACACTTATGTGAACACTACCTAGGGTCAAACTGTGGTATTAAAATCGTTTCCATGCCGATGGATAAGGGTAGATGAAGGCCATTGCCCACGCCATAGGCAATAAATGGCGGCATGATATTTAGCCATGAGTGTTCACGCTGCATATCGATACCGGAAATTTGACATTGAAAAGCTGAAATGTTCAGATTATCATTTGTGAGCATGACCCCTTTAGG
The DNA here is from genome assembly GCF_905219725.1 of Oscillibacter sp. CU971. Lineage (NCBI taxonomy): Bacteria > Bacillati > Bacillota > Clostridia > Eubacteriales > Oscillospiraceae > Oscillibacter > Oscillibacter sp. CU971. The sequence continues at coordinate 1,827 of NZ_CAJMXG010000394.1, read as the reverse complement.
CCGGCCAGTTGTTCCACCTGTGTGAACAATGACAACAGGGAGGTTCCTTTCATATTCGGTATCGGTGTCTCCGATATAAGCGGTTCCTTCAGCAATAAAGGATTTCCAGCTGATACAGAGACTGTTGATCTTCGGACTCTTTCCCTGCTTCACTTTATAAAGAGTTCGCATTACAGGCGGCAGGGAATCCGCAGGAGATATCACCAGCACCTTTTTGATCGTGGTTTTGCTCAAAATATCCGCTGCCTTGGGCAGGACAACATCGACTGCGATCAAAAGCTCAGACCCTACCTCTTGAATATAGTCACGAATGCCCTCGGCGCTGGTTCGCGGGTCGACCATATTTCCAATCGCGCCGATTTTCCCAAGCGCGTAAAACAAATATACGGTTTCCGGCAAGGTTGGCATCAGCACTGTGACGATACTTCCTTTGCCAACACCATTCTGCTTCAGCGCCCGAGCCGTTTTTTCGATGTTCTCAAACAGCTCCCCATAACTGATTTTGCGGCCAAAATAGTTCAGCGCCGTTCTGCCGCGATAGTCTTTATTGTTTTCGTAGAGGTAATCGTATATCGTACATGTCGGCAGTTGGGCGTTGATTGCCTCTTCGCTGTAGTATTTCAGCCAGGGCTTGTCGATGGATGGATAACCGGTCAAACTCCTCATAATTATCTGAGCTCCATTCCTAATTTTTGAAATATGGCTCACAAGGTGTGGGTTGCAGTCCACACAAAATGAGCCATGGTGTTGAGCAAGGTAATGCCGTTTTTGAGGACGGTGTGCCTTGCTCTTGTCTATTTCAACAACAAAATTTTAACATATCCCCCAGAATTTTGCAATAGTGGGAGTGGCTTACAACCCACGCTTTATTTTCCAAATATCATTCCTTGCACCATCGCTGAAAGGTCCCGTGGGCTACACCCAGTTCCTTTGCCGCCGCTCTGCCAGAGATTTCACCTCTGCGCCACGCAGCCATGATGTCTTCGTAGTTCTCGCCACGATCCTTAAACTTTCGTCCAAAATGGACGCCTTTTGCTTTGGCAGCGGCGAGCCCCTCGGTCTGCCGCTGGCGGTTGAACTCCCGTTCCGTCTGAGCGACATAGCTTAGAAGCTGGAGCACGATGTCAGTAATCAGCACCCCGGTGAGATCCCGGCCCTGGCGGGTATCCAGCAACGGCATATCCAGCACAATGATGTCGACCTGTTTTTCCTTGGTCAGCAGCCGCCACTGCTCTAAAATTTCATCGTAGTTGCGTCCCAGTCGGTCGATGCTCTTGATGACAAGGGTGTCTCCGGCTTTCAGTTTACATACCAGCCGCCGATAACCAGGACGTTCAAAGTCCCTGCCGCTTTGTTTGTCCAGAACAATGTTACCGTCTTTTATGCCAAATTCCCGCATAGCGACCATCTGCCGGTCCTCGTTTTGTTCTTTTGTAGAGACCCGAACATATCCGTATTCCATATCGCTCCTCCTTCTTCTGATAGGTTCATTTTAGAGGAGCCATGGGTTCCCGCAATTTGAAATTAACTCAGAGGATGCGAAAGCGGCCGTTCCCACAATGGAGAAACAGCCGCTTTAAATTCATTTTAGCGGATTTCCTCTGGTGCATCATGTCTTCGCCTCCCAGCGATACACCATACCAGGGTCAAGAACGAAAGTCCAGAAGATCATGAACGTAACTACATTTTATTCTCCCCCCTGCAAACGGAGGCTCTGTATGGTGAAGATATGATAAAATAAAGAAAAGGAGGCGCGGGGTATGAAACAGGAAAGTTTTAGCGATATGGAATACAGATGCCGGAAAAAGAAAACAAAACGGGAAGAAT
>NZ_CAJMXG010000393.1:0-2078 GCF_905219725.1 Oscillibacter sp. CU971 | reverse complement strand
TCTTTGGACGGGCCGACCGTCACAAAGACCTGATGCTTGATTTTGTTCATGTCATGCTCCCTTCTCTGACAAGTTCGTTCAGGTAGAAATTAAGCTGATACCAGATTTCCATTCTCCGCATATCCATGCGAGTGTTGCGGACAGTGAAGAGACCGCCCTCGCCATCACGCTGATAGTCGTGGTTCAGGAACCGTTCGAGGACTTCGTCCACATATTCCCGGTCAAACCTGACATCATCCATGGAGCCAAAGCCCAGACTGACGAGCATACTCCAGAACCATTGTCCGGTTCGGTTGCCAATGTCAGGGTCGTCCATGATATGCTCTTCGCAACGGATGGCAAGGGCGGTCATCATTTCGAGAACACTGCACGCCCGGTCGTCCAAATAGGCGGCGACCAGTGGGTCACTGTAGCAATGCTCGCGGCCGAACCGATATCTAAGGTTGATGCCGTCTTCGGCCCGGTTGCCGTCCATCGGAATCGTGTAGATAAATTCCGTATCGTGCAGCCTGGTGAACAGCTTACGATAAGACTTGTTAGAATATCGGTCGTCGACCACGAGCTGGTACATCCAATCGAAGTATTGGTCGATAAGCTCGTTTCTGGTCAAGGGTCAAACCTCCTTTAACGATTCGGAGGAAGCGTCTTCAGGAACTCATCGAAGGTACGCAGATCCTGAAGGATCTCATAGTCGCATCGCTTGGCATCATTCCGCACGAAGACAGCGTCCTCCTCGTACTCGCCGAAATGGCTCAGCCCGTCACCGATGATTTCCTCCACATCGTCGATGACAGTCCCGTACTCATCCGACAGAACACCGTCGGCGAAGTATGTCAGGCTTACAGGGGTGTATCCATCAAGCTCTCCGAACTCATCCGGAGAGATGGTATAGGGGGCCTCACCCGGGGAAATTTGCGGCGTTTCTTTCTCCGCTGCCTTGCCGGCAACTGTGGTGGAATACTCCGTGTAGCCCTCGCCCTGGACACGCTTGGCATATTCCGAAATGCTGGGCTTGTCCTGAACCTTGCCGGGGTTCAACACGGTGGTGGTCTGCGGCTCCGTGGCAGGCTGCTCACGCTTGGAATAGGCCTCTTTCACAGAGGCGATTTCCTGCTCGGCGATGAACGTGTATTTCTCCTTGGAATAGTACCAGGTAGCAATCCCTCCGAGAGCAATCCCGGTCAGAAAGCCCAGCATAGCGCTTGTTTTGCAGTTCATGTGTAGTCCTCCTCGTCTTTAATACTCATGACCGTGATGGCCAAACCGCCGAAGAGCATGGCGGCGCTCAGCAGAAGACCGCCCGTGATGTGGCGCTTCCGCTTTGTATCCAGAACATAGTCCATCATGGACACCAGATTCGCAAAGCCCTCCATGTCTATCACCTCCCGGTGGACAGGACGGCCATTCCGCTGACCAGGCATAGGCCCGACATCGCCGCAAGGGCGTAGGAGAGCAGGGGGCGCAGCAACTTTTTCATGGTGGTTCCTCCTTTTAATCATAACTTGAAAAGTAGTGGTTGCCGAGTTGAAACATGGGGACACCGTAATCGCTGAAACGTTCAGCGCGGAAGAATATCACATCGTAATTTGTTCTGTTCTCCAGTTCCTCTCGTACAAGCTGAACCAGCTCGTCTTTAACGTAGCAGCGGTCAATGCGGGGCGGCTGCATTCCGGAATATTGATTGGGCTGCCATATGACATCGTAAATGGTGTCGGGGAAGTGCGGGTCGTCAACCCGGTTCAAAACCGAGTCAATGACTAACCGCTGCCCTTCTTCAGGTTCTCCCTCGGCCTCTGTCATTGTCATCAGCGCGATAAGCGCCACATCCTCATCCGAAATATCAGTCTCGGGTTCGGTCAGTGTGGGTTCCACTGTAGGAGACGACGGAGCAAGCGGAACGTATTCCATCGCCAAAGGCGTCGCTTCGACGGCCGGCGAGGAAGTTGAAGGAACGTACTCAGGTGCCACCTCCTCAATGGGCAGAAAGCACGCATTGGAAATTGTGACCAGCGACAGCATGGCCACCAGAAAGAAAAGCAGAAATTTTTTCATGGCGCACCTCACATCAGGGACTCGTC
>NZ_CAJMXG010000392.1:0-2083 GCF_905219725.1 Oscillibacter sp. CU971 | reverse complement strand
GCGTAAAAAGGAGGACGGATCTGAGGATACCAACGCGGACCAGATTCTCGCCCGTCTTTCAGACCTGGTTCATCATGGGAGCGTAACCTCCGCCTACCTCTATGGCGTCACTGGCGGCAATCATGACAAGGGCTTGATCCACGACCGTTTTCTGATTGTGGACGGCGCGACCTATTGCCTGGGCGCGTCCCTCGACGGGCTGGGCGGTCGGGACACAGTACTCTTCAAATCCCCGAATCCCAAGATTTTTTTCGATCGGATTGAGGAGTGGAAAAAGGAGCACACGGTTCTCATGGGCGAAAGGAGGCCTGATTCCGATGAATCAGGGAACTCATCTGGACGTATCTGAACTTTTTGAGGCAGCGGCTTCCCTGCCCTATTCGCAGCTTTTCGCACTGTGTGCCGGAATATCCCCGGAGCGGGCCCGGGACATATCCGGCACGGTAGCAATCTATTATGCCTCTCTGCCGGAGGAGCAGCGCTTTTTCTGCTGCGGTCCGGTGCCGCAGAACAGTCAGGCCGCTCAGATAACGGGCTGGACCAGCTGGCGTGAAAACTACGTAGACCGGCGGGCCGAATATTACAGTCCCTCCGGTTACACGCTGCTTGCGGAAGCGGTTTTATATAAGGCCGGGACCGAGTATTGGCTGGCCTGGCTAAACAGCCTACCAAATCAAGAGCAGACCGCCTCGTTGCTTATGCACTACTGCGGCAGAAATCTGACACAGGCCCTTGGGCTCGCCTGCAGGGTGGAGAACTTTTCCAATATCAAAACGCTGCTGTTCTGCGTACTTGTCTCAAAAGAGCGGACTCCGTCTGAGCACAGCACGTTTCTAAACGTCATCCAAAGCAACCCATCCGTCTTTTTTGACCTGTGCCTGGAGGTATTATCAGACTTTCTCTTCCTGCTGGCCTACCCTGAAAACACCGATCTCTGCCAGTCCCTTGCCGCCATCTGCGCGGGCGAGGACGCTTTGTCCCGTCTGAGCGCCGCCTCTCCTATGACCATCGGCCCGCTGTGCGTTTGGGCGGAACTTCTTTCCCAAACAGAGCCCACCGAGGAGCAGTTGTCCGCATTTAAATTCTCTTATCTGGGATGGATCTCCAGCACGGGTGATTACATGTTTACTACTATGCAGGGCCGCTATTATAAGCGCGAGCTGAGGCTCCTGGAATTTGCGGCGGAAACCTACGCCTTTGACGAATCCTTTGAGACGGAGATGAAAGCGCTGCTGGAGAAAAAGGCCTACGTCTACCACGGATGGCCTCCGGAGGAAACCCCACGGCAGCAGTGGTTCCTGCACATTGGCCTGCTGCTCTGGCTCGTGGGCCTCAACCGGGATCGCCTAGGGCGCGGCGAGAATCTGATGCTATATGTACTGGAAAAGCTGAACCTTATCATCCCTATGGTGCTTATAGACAATGACTACTCTCTGCTTCTCAGCAATGTATTCTGTCTTCCCCGTCAGGCCTCGCCTGAGATAGACACGCAGCTGGTTCGCTTGATTCGGAAAATTTTTGAACCTCTGGTCCTGCGCGTCGTCGCGGAAAGCTACCTTGCTCATGCTTGCCACAGCGCGAGAGTGCTTCGTGCGATGGAGAAACGTTTGCGAATTTTACTGGAGCTGCCTCAGAGAAAGCGGCCCACAGATCCGGATTTTCCAGGGCAGGAGCTTTTGTCTGAACTTGAGACCGCCTTGAGCAAAATTGTATAACTGTCCACGCGAGAATGCTGCCGGTATAAGAACAAGGACATATTGAGGAGGTGCAAAATGACATATCCATTGGAGATTCTGCATGAGGAAAAGCTGGGACAGGCCCCGAAGGGTGATATCGTTTTTGTCCACGGCATCTGTCACGATGCGCGCTGCTGGAAGAATTTTATAGATTTCTTCTCCGCGCAGGGATACCCATGCTCTGCGCTGAGCTTAAGAGGACATGGCGGCAGCGGCGGGCGGAAACATTTTCGATTGTTTACATTGGCCAATTATGTGGAGAACGTTGAACGGGCGGTGGCGCAGTGCGATACGAAGCCGTTTTTGATCGGACACTCCATGGGAGGAGCCGCGGTTCAGCAATACCT
>NZ_CAJMXG010000391.1:0-2094 GCF_905219725.1 Oscillibacter sp. CU971 | reverse complement strand
CACAAAGGCGGGGCGCAGCTCCGCGCCGGAGACGTCGGCGGCGGGCCAGCTGACCGTCAGCCCCTGGGTGGGCTGGGCCAGGGCGGCGTAGAGGTTTTGGAGCTCGATGCCCATCTGGTCCATGCCGGTGGGGGCCAGCTCGGCGCCCCGCCGGGCCAGCTCCGCCCGGTCGTCCTCCCCCAGGATGCCGCCCCCCTGGCCGGGGGTGGGGAGCACATGGTCGTTGGCCCCCAGGAGAAAGAGGTATTTGGCGGTGTGGCGGTCGTTCCGGGCCACGCCGGAGACCTGGACCTGGTCTAAGGAGACGGGGATGGTGCCCACGCTGTACTGGGTCAAGACCTGCCGGAGAAGGCGGGTGAACTCCTCCAGCTCCATGGGCTCCTCCCCCACGATTTCCACAAACTGGTCCAGCACGCCGCAGAGGATCTCCCACAGCTGGGCGGTCTCCTCCGCCTCCTGGAGGCGGCCCGCCTGGGCCTGGGCCTTCATCTGGGTTTCCAGGGCGTCCTGGAGGCGGAGCTCCTCCATGAAATCATAGAGGGCCCCCACCTTGGCGGCGGCGGTGGCGCCGGTTTTCAGGCCCTCCGCCAGGCGGGAGAGGGGGCCCTGGCCCCGGCGTCGCAGGGCGTTGACCTTGGCGAGCCGGGCCTCCCGCGNCTGGGTCCAGGGGGCCCCGTAGCCGTCCGGGTTCTCCGCCCAGTCCACGTCCCGCAGCCACATGCCGCCGTGAACCTCCCACTTGAGGACGTAGTTCTCCAGCTCGTCGCACTCCTCCGGGGCCAGGCCCGCAAGGNCGGTTTTCAGCCAGCGGAACATGTCGTCGTACTCATACCCCCCGCCCACGGCGGCCAAAGCCCCGGTGAGAAGGCTCAGGGCCGGTTTTTCCAGAATGTCGCTGCGGCGGCTTAGGTAGGCGGGAATCTGCCAGCGCTCAAACACCGTCTCGATGACGGATTCGTAGGCCTCCATGTTCCGGGCGGCTACCGTGATCTCNCGGCAGCGGCATTTTCCCTCCCAAAGCAGACGGCGGATGGCGGCGGCGGTCTGCTCCACCTCGGAGAGGACCGTGTCCGCCTGGAGGAGGCGGATTTGGGGGGCGTCCCCCTGATNNNGCAGGGATNCGNCGAAGAAATGGCGCTCNAGGTGGCCCAGGGCGGAGGGGTCCCGGGCGGTGAGGGTTTCCACCCTGACCGGCTTCCCCTCCCGCTCCGCCAGGCGGCGGAGGCGGTCCAGGGTGCGGAGGGAGGCCTCGAACATCTCCTCCTTGCTGTCCGGCTCCCCCAGGAGGGTGACGGTGAGGCTGTGGGCCTGGCGGAGGAGGATGGAGAGGCAGCGGCGCTCCTGACCGGTGAAATAGGTGANGCCGTCGATGCAGACATCCTTATTCAGGGCGNAGCCGGATTCCTCCAGGCTGTCGCAGAGCTTGGTCATATAGTCCCGGGCGTCCAGGCCGGGGCGGAGGAGGCGGGCCTCATAGGCGGCGTAGAGAAGGCTCAGGTCCCGGAGCTNGTCATGGGTGGCCCCGGCGATGGCCTGGGACTGCTCGTAGAGGGTTTCGGGGGAGACCTCGTAGCAGCGGAGCTCGTCGAAGAGGTCCAGAAGCTGGCGGAGGAAGGCGGACTTCCGGGAGGGGCGGCGGTAAACCGTCAGCTCCGGCAGGACCTCCAGCAGGGCCTTTTCCAGGGTGAGGAGCTTGCCCCCGGCGTCCAGGGTTACCTGGGCCGCGCCGCCGGTGATGGAGAGGACCCGGTCCGAGAGGCGGCGGAAGCTCAAGACCTCGGCAAAGCGGCTGGANGAATNGCCGCAGGTCCGGCACAGGTCCACCTCCGCCTGGTGGGAGGCGTGCTCGGGCACCAGGAGAATCTGGTCCCGGCCGCCGGGGCGGGCGGCGATGCGGCTTAATACCGCGGTGGATTTGCCGGTTCTGGCCCGGCCCGTTAAGAGCGTCAGCATGGAAAGCGCCTCCTTGGTCATGGTTTCATGTGGAACAGTATAGCATAGTTTCTCCCGCGCCGGACAAAAAATTTTTTCCGCGTGTACAGGGCCGTGCAACTATCCGGGAAAACGGGGTCGGGATATGGGGGGAGCGTGAAC
>NZ_CAJMXG010000390.1:0-2095 GCF_905219725.1 Oscillibacter sp. CU971 | reverse complement strand
AACTTGCACCTGGCGTCAGCGGTAGAAAATCTCCAATGGACAGTAGAGCAAACAACATTCCTGTGTAAAGTCCACGCATTGACCTGATGAGCCATAAGCTCAAAAGAGGACAGGGATTGGGACAGGCACTGCCTGGAAAGAATGCCGATTTCAATTTCAGCCAGATTCAGCCAGAATGCGTGAATGGGGGTATAATGGATTTCCAATCCCCCAAAATATGGTTTACAAAACCGCGTCCTGGTGTTACAATAACCATTGCGAGCCGCCCGGCCCCGCCGGGCGGCTTTTTAACTGTGAAGAAAACGGAGCTTCAAGAAAGGACGACTCATGAACGATTTGACCGACCTTCTCTCCCGCCTCCAGGACCAGCGCCCTGTGGGCTGGGACCAGCTGCCGGACTTCTCCTTGTATATGGATCAGGTCCTCTCCTACATGGACCGGCAGGTTATCCGCTTCGACGGAGACGACGGCCTCACCGCCGCCATGGTGAACAACTACACGAAAAGCGGGCTGGCCCCCCGGGCCGAGGGGAAGAAGTACGGCCGGGAACACCTGGCCTACTTCACCGCCATCTGCGTCTTAAAGCGGGTCATGTCCACCCGGGACATGGATCTTCTGATCCGGGAGGAGCTTCAGGACCGGCCGGTGCGGGAGGGGTACGGCGCCTTTTGCCAGAGCCTGGACAAGGCGCTGAACATCACCGCCGGTGAGCTGGCCGCCCGGCTGGGGGACCAGGAGCTGGACGGCGCCGCCCTGGCGGACGCCGCCATCCACTTCTCCCTTTTGAGCTACGCCGCCGGCGTGGCGGGGAGCCGCTGCGTGGCCCTCCTCCGGGAGCGGAAGGGCCCCCCCAAGGGCAAAAAAGAAAAGGAGCGTGAGTGAACATGTCCGACTACGTCATTATGACCGACAGCTGCTGCGACCTCTCCGCGGAGCTGGCGGCGGAGCTGGAGCTGGAGGTGCTGCCCCTGCGGCTGGAGCTGGAGGGCAGGAGCTACCGGAACCTGCTGGACGGCGGCGAGATCGGTTTCCAGGAGTTTTACGCCAAGGTCCGCTCCGGGGCCATGCCGGTGACCTCCGCCGTCAACGTGGGGGAGTTCGACGCCGCCATGCGGCCCATTCTGGAGGCGGGGAAGGACATTTTGTGCCTGTGCTTCTCCTCCGCCCTCTCCACCACCTACCAGTCCGCCGTCATTGCGGGAAGAGAGCTGGAGGAGGCCTTCCCGGAGCGGAAGGTCCGGGTGGTGGACAGCCTCTGCGCCTCTATGGGACAGGGCCTTTTGGTCTGGCTCTGCGCCCAGGAGAAGAAGAAGGGGAAAACCCTGGAGGAGGTTTTGGACTTTGCCGAGGGGGCCAAGGGGAACATCTGCCACTGGTTCACCGTGGACGATTTGAACCACCTGAAGCGGGGCGGCCGGGTCAGCGCGGCGGCGGCGCTGTTCGGGACCATGCTCTCCGTCAAGCCCGTGCTCCATGTGGACAGCCAGGGGCGGCTGATCCCCATGGAGAAATGCCGGGGGCGGAAGGCCTCCCTGCTGGCCCTGGTGGACCACATGGAGAAAACCGCCGTGGAGCCGGAGCGCTACCCGGTGTTCATCAGCCACGGGGACTGCCGGGAGGACGCCGAGTTTGTGGCGGAGGAGGTCCGCCGCCGCCTGGGCGTGCGGGAGGTCTATATCCATTACGTGGGCCCCGTCATCGGCAGCCATACCGGGGCGGGAGTCATGACGCTGTTCTTCGTTGGAAGAGAACGGTGAGAACCGGTAGAAAGGCGGTTTGACATGCGCTGGCTGGAGGTACACATCGACACGAACCACGCCGGGCTGGACACGGTCCAGGCGATGCTGTCCGGACTGGACGTGGACGGCGTGATGATTGAGGACGAGGAGGAGTTCCAGGACTTCCTGGAAAATAACCACGACTACTGGGACTATGTGGACGAGGACCTGGAGCGCCATATGGCGGGCCGGTCCCGGATCACCTTCTACCTGGAGGCCCAGGAGGCGGGCTTTGCCAAGCTGGGGGAGGTCCGCGTTGCCCTGGAGGGCTTGAAGCGGGAGCGCCGGGACCTGGGGACGCTGCTGATGACCCTGGA
>NZ_CAJMXG010000389.1:0-2108 GCF_905219725.1 Oscillibacter sp. CU971 | reverse complement strand
CTCCACCCCCTACGCCCAGGTCCTCCTGGCCTCCCTCCGCCGCCGCGCCGCCCACTGGGCGGACCAGCTCCGCCGGGGGGCGGAGCGGACGGAGGGAGACGCCGCCCTCACCTCCGGCTACGGCGCGAAATTTTTGGAGTCCTCCCGGGGCTTTTACGCCCTGAGCCGGGCCCCCGGCTGGGAAGCCGCCCGGGAGCTGGCCGTCGCCGTGGCCTTCCCCAAGCTGGTTACCCCCCGGGGCCGGAAGGAGGACCCCCTGGTCCTCTCCCTGAAGCAGACCTGGGAGGGAGCCAAAGCGGCCCTCAAGCCCCTCCAGGCCTGGCTGGACGTCACCGGGGAGGAGGCNCTGGAGGACCTTGCCGCCGTGGCCCCCGCCATGCTGGCCCTGCTGGATTTGACGGCGGCGTTCTCCGCCGCCTTCCGGGCGGAAAAGCTCCGGATCAACGCCGCCGACTTCCCGGACCAGGAGCACCTGGCCCTGACCCTGCTGGTCCGCCCGGACGGCGGCCCCACAGAGCTGGGGGAGCAGGTTTCCGCCCGGTACGCCGAAATCCTGGTGGACGAGTACCAGGACACCAACGAGGTCCAAAACGCCATCTTCCGGGCCNTTTCCAAGGAGGGGAAGAACCTCTTCACCGTGGGGGACGTAAAGCAGAGCATCTACCGCTTCCGCCTGGCGGACCCCACCATCTTCCTCCGGAAGTACGCCGCCTTCAAGCCCCACAAAGAGGCCCTGGACGGCGAGGACCGGAAAATCACCCTCTCCCAGAACTTCCGTTCCCGNCAGGAGATTCTGGACGCCGCCAACTTTGTCTTTGAGAATATACTTTCCGTAGAAATGGGCGAGCTTGATTACAACGAGGACGCGGCCCTCCACTTCGGCGCGGCCTACTATCCCCCCCGGACGGACTGCCGGACGGAGTTCCATCTCCTCACCGCCCATCAAAAGTCGGCAGAGGACCCCCATCCCGTCAAAAAGCTCACCGCCGAGGCCCGCTTCGCGGCCCGCCGCATCCGGGAGCTCTTGGACGAGGGCTTCCCCGTCACCGCCCCGGACGGGACCCTCCGCCCCTGCAAGCCGGAGGACATTGTCATTCTCATGCGCTCNCCCGGCAGCCGCGTCGCGGCCTTCGCCGCCGCCCTGGCGGAGCGGGAGATCCCCTGCTCCTTTCAGGAGGACTCCGGCTTTTTTGAAACCATGGAGGTCTCTACCGCCGTGTCGTTGCTGGAGCTCATCGACAATCCCCGCCAGGACGTGCCCTTGATCTCCGTCCTCCGCTCGCCCATCTTCGGCTTCACCCCGGACCGCCTGGCGGAGATTCGCGCCGCCGCCCCCGAGGGGGATTTTTACCAGGCCGTGTCCTCCTCGGACTCCCCGGACTGCGCCGCCTTTCTNAAGACCCTGAACGCCCTGCGCCTCTCGGCCCGGGACATGAGCGTCCACCGCCTCCTCTGGCACATCTACAACACGCTGAACCTCCTGGGCCTCTATGGGGCGATGGANCGAGGGCTGGAGCGCCGGGAGAACCTCATTACCCTGGCCTGCCAGGCGGAGAAGCTGGAATCCGGCGGCTGCCGGGNCCTCTTCGCCTTTGTCACCCAGCTTCGCCGNCNGCTGGNGGAGGGGAAGGCCCCTCCCGCCGCCTCCGCGTCCGNCTCCGGGGGAGTCCGCCTCATGAGCATTCACAAGTCCAAGGGCCTGGAATTCCCCATTGTGATCCTGGCGGATCTGGACCACGCCTTTTCCCGCCAGGACTTCGACGCCTCCGTCCTGGTGCACCCGGCCCTGGGCCTGGGCCCCCGCCGGGTGGATTTGAAACGGNAGATCCGCTACCCCACCCTGGCCCGGACGGCCATCGAGGAGACCCTCCGCCGGGAGAACCTGGCGGAGGAGCAGCGGGTCCTCTCCGTGGCCATGACCCGCCCCAAGGAAAAGCTGATCTTATTGCACTCCCTCTACTTTGCCGAGACCCGCCTCCAGCGCCTGGCGGCCTCCGCCGCCCTCCCCGCGGCGCCGGAGGCCGTGGCCGCCTGCCGGACCTTTGGCGAGTGGCTGCTTCTGTGCCTCCTCTGCCGGCCGGAGGCGGAGCCCGTGCGCCGTCTGGCGG
>NZ_CAJMXG010000388.1:0-2111 GCF_905219725.1 Oscillibacter sp. CU971 | reverse complement strand
GCCGGGGAGAGTGGCAGTCCTATTGCGTCCTCGTCTCCGACAACCAAAATGAGGAGACCCGCCGGCGGCTGAAGGTCATGGTGAAGACCGCCGACGGCTTCAAAATCGCCGAGGAGGACCTGCGCCTCCGGGGGCCGGGGGACTTCTTCGGCCAGCGGCAGCACGGACTGCCGGGGCTGCGGGTGGCGGACATCGGCTGCGACGCCCAGCTCCTGCGGGAGGCCCAGGCGGCGGCGGACGCGCTGCTGGAGCGGGACCCGGAGCTGGAAAGCTGCCCCGCCGNGGCAGAGCGGATGGCGGAGCTGTTTACGGAGGCGGAGCTTACTTTTTCCTGAGGGGAAAGACCGTCCGGCCCGGAGAAGNGNCCTCATGGACGCCACAGACGCGGCGGAAATACGGGCAAGCGCCGGAGAAGTCATTCTTCTCCGGCGCTTGCCCTTTATTCGCCCTCTTCCACGGAGGACTCCGGCGGGTTTCCGCCCATCTTCATCTCCTGCCATTTCTCCTTGGTAATGAGGAGCTGCCGGGGCTTGGACCCCTCGAAGGGTCCCACATAGCCCCGCTCCTCCAGCTGGTCCACCAGGCGCGCGGCCCGGGAGTAGCCCAGCTTCAAGCGCCGCTGGAGCATGGACGTGGACGCCTGCCCCGTCTCCAGAATGACCTCCACGGCGGCGGGGAGAAGCTCGTCCTCCTCGCTCTCCTGGGGCTCGGCGGAGGGCTTTCCGGCTTTAGCGCCCTTCTCCTGGACGGATTCCTCGATTTTGGCAATCACGTCGTCGTCATACTGGGCCTCGCCGGTCTGCTTGACGAAGGAGACCACCCGTTCGATCTCCTCCGGGGTGATGAAGCAGCCCTGGACNCGGGTGGGCTTCCCGGCCCCCAGGGGGGCGTAGAGCATGTCGCCCCGGCCCACTAATTTTTCCGCGCCGCCGTTGTCCAAGATGATCCGGGACTCCATGGAGGAGGCCACGGCGAAGGCGATGCGGCTTGGGATGTTGGCCTTCATGAGGCCGGTGATCACGTCGGCGGAGGGCCGCTGGGTGGCGATGACCAGGTGCATCCCGGCGGCGCGGCCCATCTGGGCCACCCGGCAGATGGATTCCTCCACCTCCTTGGCGGCCACCAGCATCAAATCCGCCAGCTCGTCGATGACCACCACCACGCTGGGCAGGGGCTCTATGCCCTCCTTCGCTCTGGCAAGCNGGTTGAACTCCTCCAGCTTCTTGACCCCGTGCTCGGAGAAGGTCTTGTAGCGCTTCATCATCTCGAACACCGCCCACTGGAGGGCTCCGGCGGCCTTCTTCGGGTCCGTCACCACGGGGATCAGCAGATGGGGGATGCCGTTGTAGGGGGCCAGCTCCACCATCTTGGGGTCCACCATGATAAAGCGCACGTCCTCCGGCGTGGACTTGTAGAGGAGGCTGATGATCAAGGAGTTGGTGCACACGGATTTGCCGGAGCCGGTGGTGCCCGCGATGAGTACGTGGGGCAGGGTGCCGATGTCCCCGATGACGTTCCGCCCGCCGATGTCCCGGCCCAGGGCGAAGGCCACGTTGGACTTGTGGGCGGCGAAGTCCCGGGACTCAATCACGTCCCGGATGAGCACCGGGGTCACCTGCTTGTTGGGCACCTCGATGCCCACCACGGAAATTTTATCGGGAATGGGGGCGATGCGCACGCCGGTGGCCCCCAGGGCCAGGGCGATGTCGTCCGCCAGGTTGGTGATTTTGGAGAGCTTGACCCCCTGCTCCAGGATGAACTCGTACCGGGTGACGGAGGGGCCGTGGATCACGTCGCCGGGGGCGGCGTCCACGCCGAAGCTGGTCAGGGTCTCCGCCAGGCGGCGGGAGTTGTTCCGCAGCTCCGCCCCGGCCTCCACATGGTTTTCCCCCTGGTTCGCGTGCAGCAGATCCACCGGCGGATAGGGGTATTCCCCTTCCTCCGACGCAAGCTTCTCCTCGATTTCCGCGGCCACGGCGGCGGTCTGAGCCGCCACCTCCTTGGCCGTTTCGGCCTTGCCGCTGCGGGTGAAAGCCTCCGCCGTGGGCAGGGGCGGTTTCTCCGGCTCCGGGGCAGCGGGTTCCGGCGTCCGGGGTGGCTCCGCCTCCGAC
>NZ_CAJMXG010000387.1:0-2117 GCF_905219725.1 Oscillibacter sp. CU971 | reverse complement strand
CCCCCAGCTTTTCTTCCTCTGTTCTCAAAAGCAGTTGGGCCTTTTCGCCCATCATGGACTGCTGTGCGGCTTCCAGCAGAGTGAGTGCGTCCTCTCTGCGCCCGGCCTCCCGCAGCGTCCGGATTTTCAGGATCATCACATAATCCCAGGCCGGTATCCCCGAGAGTACAAAACTTTTAACTCCTGGCATCTCACAGCAGGTATCTATTTCCCGCAGGTACTCATCCACATCGTGAGTCTCCAGATATGTATAACCAGCCTCATCGAGCCGTTTCGTGAATCTGTTCAGCCGCAGACCTGTAAATATCCACCAGCAGAAGAACACCGCAATACACAGCATGACCCACAGCAGAACCTTGAATAATATCTCGCTGAAATCCCAGCCGCCGCGATGGGTCAACAGCCGAGCTATGACCGTCAGCAAGACCGCCCATAGAAAAAGAGAGAGAATACCCATCGCGCCCTTATTCTTCTGTTCCTTCAAATCATGAATCTCCCAGCTCCTCCAGCACCGGCATGGTCAGGCCGATGATCCCCTCCAGCTCCTCCAGTACGGCGGGGTACTCCTCGTCCACCAGCTCCGGCAGTCCGGTGATCTCCCGGAGCAGGTAGTACCCCTCCCACTTGCTGTCCGCGTACAGGACGGCCTGGCGCTTCTGGCCGTTCTCCTCGTAAACGGTCAGTTTGCAGGCGGCGTCCAGGTCCTCCCGGTACATCTCGTCATCCACGCCGTCCTCGTAGACCTGCCCCGTTGCGGCCAGCTCCTGCTGGCGGGCGTCCACCACCGCCTTGGCGTTTTCTCCGGGTACAATGGTGGCGTAGACCCGCAGCCCGTGGGCCTCCGTCCGGATGGCCCGGCCACCGGCGGAGTAGATGGGCGAATCGCTGTAGGGGACGTATACATCCACAAAAGCGTCGTGTCCAAAGAGGTCGGTTTTCAGATAGGCCGCCGCCATATAAGAGCAGTCCCGGACTTCAGAGACATGGATCTGAGACTGATAGTTTTCCTCTGTCACCACAGGCCCATCAAAGCGGACGCTCTCCAGGGTGAACATCAGATTTGCCAGAACCTCCTCGCTCCGGTCGGAGGCACTCTGCTCCGCCTCCATGGTGAACAGCGCCCCGTCATCGGAGAGCACGGCGGCGGTATGGAACACCTGACCGTCGGTGAGGTACACCGAAACGATATTGTACCGGGACGTTTCATGCAGCGGTGTCAGCATGTCCTGCTCCAGATAGGCCGCGTCAAACCGGTCGAAGAGGGGAGAGGCATGGTATTTGCCAATATACTGGCTCAGGGTGTCCCAGGCCTCGCCGATGTCCACGCCGTACTGAACATAGGCCCGGTACAGGGTCCCGGTATCACCGTCCAGGAAGGTGCGCCGGCTGTACTTGAAGGCGCTGTCCACCTGGAACCAGACCTCGGACATCTCATATTCCGTGATATTCTCCGGCACCCTGGCGGGGATGCTCTGGGCGTCTGGCTGCGTGTCCGCTTCCGGCGCAAAATCAGGAGTTGGGGACGGATTGGGTGATGAGCCAAAGGTGATCGGAAGATTCACCGCCCAGAATCCGGCGATGATTGCCGCCGCCAGTGCGACGGAGAACAGCGGCGCGGTCCAGCGGGCGGGCACCGGTCCCAGGGGGCGCTCCAGGCCGAAGGCGGGGCAGAAGTCCGGATAGCCCTTGCCGATTCGCAGCGTTTTCCGCTTGCCGTCCTCCGACTCATAGAAACAGGTCCAGCTCCAGCGGTCCTCCTTCTCCACCTGGAGGTCCTTCAGCTCCGTCAGGGCACCGGGGATATAGCCGGAGGCCCCGCCATCCAATCGCCGGCTGATCTCGCGCAGTACGTCCCGCTGGATGGCCGCCTGCCTGCCGGAGGGCAGGCTCTCCCAGGTCTGGACACCGCAGAATCGCTGCAGATCCACCCGCCACAGGGTTCCTCCGGCCCGGACGAAGAGAATGTAGAACGTGTTGCACAGCCGGAGCGTGGGGAGCGCCATGCAGAGCAGGAGCGTCCCGCTGCAAAAGCCGCCCAGGGTTACGGCGCCCATCAACCGGGTTTCCTGGACAACTGCGGTGACGATGAATCCGCACACTACCATCAGCATGATAAC